>NZ_JBRJXU010000124.1:0-8577 GCF_057467645.1 Zarconia sp. | reverse complement strand
GTCTCGAGTTTCGATGGAAGACCTCACTATTGCGGTACGGAGTTAGTCCTCTCTCGAATCTCGATGGGAGACTTTACTATTGCGCTACAGAGTTAGTCCTCTCTCGAATCTCGATGGGAGACCTCACTATTGCGGTACGGAGTTAGTCCTCTCTCGAATCTCGATGGGAGACCTCACTATTGCGGTACGGAGTTAGTCCTCTCTCGAATCTCGATGGAAGACCTCACTATTGCGCTACAGAGTTAGTCCTCTCTCGAATCTTGATGGGAACCTCACTATTGCGCTACGGAGTTAGTCCGGTCTCGAGTCTCTATCCCCTTACGAACGAATCGATCCAAAATCCCGATACAATGACTGTGCTATCCGTTTGCGCTTCCTCGAACACCTATGACTGCATCTCCCTTTTCCCCCGAAGAAATCGCCTCAGAAGGCATCAAACCCGAAGAATACGAAGAAATCGTCCGCCGTTTGGGAAGACACCCTAACAAAGCCGAACTGGGGATGTTCGGGGTCATGTGGTCGGAACATTGCTGCTACAAGAACTCTCGCCCCCTGCTGTCACAGTTTCCTACCACGGGCGATCGCATCCTCGTCGGGCCGGGAGAAAATGCCGGCGTCGTGGATTTCGGCGATGGCATCCGGCTAGCCTTTAAAATCGAGTCCCACAACCACCCCTCAGCGATCGAACCATTTCAGGGGGCTGCCACGGGAGTCGGGGGCATTCTCCGGGATATCTTCACGATGGGGGCCCGTCCCCTGGCCGTGCTCAACTCCCTGCGTTTCGGTTCCCTCGAGGATGCCCGGACGCGCCGCATCTTCACCGGAGTCATTGAAGGCATCGCCCACTACGGCAACTGTTTCGGTGTTCCCACGGTGGGTGGAGAAGTGTATTTCGACCCGGCTTATAGCGGCAATCCCCTGGTGAACGTGATGGCGATCGGGTTGATGGAAACGGAGGACATCGTCAAAGCGGGGGCTTCTGGCATCGGAAATCCAGTGCTGTACGTGGGTTCCACTACCGGACGAGATGGCATGGGGGGCGCGAGTTTTGCTAGTGCCGAGTTAAGCGACGAATCCATGGACGATCGCCCTGCGGTACAAGTAGGCGACCCCTTCCTAGAAAAATGCCTGGTGGAAGCTTGCCTGGAAGCCTTTAAAACCGGGGCGGTGGTGGCAGCCCAGGATATGGGGGCGGCGGGGATTACTTGTTCGACTTCGGAAATGGCGGCTAGTGGCGGCGTGGGGGTGGAGTTCGATCTCGATCGAGTGCCGGTGCGCGAATCCGGAATGGTTCCCTACGAATACCTGCTGTCGGAATCCCAGGAACGGATGCTGTTCGTCGCCGAAAAGGGACGGGAAGAGGAGTTAATCGAAATTTTCCATCGCTGGGGATTGCAGGCAGTGGTGGCGGGAACGGTGATCGAAGACCCGATCGTCCGCATCTTATTCAAGGGAGAAGTGGCGGCGGAAGTGCCTTCGACGGCATTAGCAGACAATACCCCCATCTACAAACGGGAACTGCTGGAGGAATTGCCGGAGTACGTCAAGAAGGCGCGGAAGTGGACGATTGACGATTTGCCTCCCTGCACCCGATCGGGCATTCAAATCGGCGGACATTTGCAACATTGGGAAGATATCCTCCTCACCATGCTCGATACCCCAACCATCGCCTCGAAACGTTGGATTTATCGCCAGTACGACCACCAAGTGCAGAATAATACCGTGTTGCTGCCGGGAGGGGCGGATGCGGCGGTGATGCGGTTGCGCCCGATCGAATCCGATAAGGATAAGTATCAAACGACGAACCATAAAGGGGTGGCGGCAACGGTGGATTGCAACCCCCGCTACGTCTATCTCGACCCCTACGAAGGGGCAAAAGCGGTAGTAGCCGAGGCGGCGCGGAACCTCAGTTGCGTGGGGGCCGAACCCGTCGCTGTCACCGATAACCTCAACTTCGGTTCCCCGGAAAAACCGATCGGCTACTGGCAGCTATCTGAAGCTTGTCGGGGACTCGCGGAAGCCTGCGAAGCCTTGAAAACACCGGTGACGGGGGGTAACGTTTCCCTCTATAACGAAACCCTCGACTCCGACGGCAATCCCACCCCCATTTACCCCACGCCGGTGGTGGGAATGGTGGGTATTATCGAGGATTTGACGAAAATTTGCCCCCAAGGCTGGCAGTCACCGAAGGATATTATTTACATCCTCGGAGTCACCCCAGCCGAGTCTCAACCGGTTTTGGGGGGGTCGGAATACTTGGCATCCGTTCACGGCATCGTCGCCGGACAGCCCCCAGCGGTGGATTTCGAGTTGGAACGGCGGGTGCAGGAAGCTTGTCGGTACGGAATTGGCCGGGGTTGGGTAAAATCCGCCCACGACTGCGCGGAAGGGGGACTCGCCGTTGCCCTAGCGGAGGCTTGTATCTGCGGCAAGCTGGGGATTGAGGTCACCATTCCTAACGAAGACGATCTCATCGAGCGTTGGGATGAGGTTCTCTTTGGCGAATGTGGGGCACGAATTTTGGTGTCGGTGTCTCCGGAGTTTCAATTGGAATGGGAGACGTATCTGGGGGGACAACTCGGCGATCGATGGTACGAAATGGGTCAAGTGGGGAAGAAGAGCGAGAGTTTGTCGATTTTGACGATGGATGGCAATCCTTTAATTGAGATTTCCCAGGAACGGATGAGCGATTGCTGGTATGGGGCGATCGAGAAGCGGTTAAACAATGAATAACGCCATGAGTAAGCAGTATCCAAAACCTGACCGCACGGGGGAATGGGGAATGGGGGATTTTTCGACTCGCTCACTTTGGCAATCAAAAGTTGCACACCGCGTCAATTAACAATTAACAATGCCCAGTATATAAGGCTTGCATGGGTTAAAAGCTGGTCATTTATTTCGATTTTCGATCGCCCTTGAATTACAGAGTGGGTGGTGGAATTTCAATTTTGCCGATCGTTACCGCTACTGTGCTTAACCCGAATTCACGTACCACCTGGTAGACACAATGCACCAGGCCTTAACCACGCGCGCACAACGCACTAGTGCAACGCGGCAGAAATAGAAAGAAATTTAATTGAAGAAACAGGTATTTTCCATTCCCCATTCCCCGTTCCCCGTTCCCCGTTCCCCATTCCCCATTCCCCATTCCCCATTAATTAGCACTCAGGCAATGTAGCGATTGGCTTTGATGAAGGGTTGGGTGACGTCCGCAATTTCGGGTTGCGAAATCGCACTCGAGGGAGATTTATAGGCAAAGGGTAAGCTAATTTGTCCGACGGGAACGGGTTTTTGGCTTTTTTTGGGTTGGCTTAAACCTGATGGTGCCAGGTGCTACCGGTTCACGATAGAGTTGTTGGGAAATAGGTTAGGTAGGGGTTAGGTAGGTAACAGGAGGTTAGGTAGTAGGTAGGTGTGGTGGGTTAGGTAGGGGTTAGGTAGGTAACAGGAGGTTAGGTAGAAAAAGTGGCTCCCTGAAAAAACCGCCCCAAAGCCTTAACTTCCTCTATATAACCTCATTTTTTGTAGGGCATAAAATCGCACTTTGTTCATACACTCCTCCTCTTCCTCACTCAACTCTAACTCTTCTTTGTTCCATTTGTAGAAATCTCCCAGTTTTTGGTCCCACCCGGAAAGCCTTATATATGAATCCCACGAATCCACAGGAAGCATACAACATAAAATTAGAGCTTCCAAACAACCATTAAACCTCTCTTCTTCTACTTCCTTTTCCAAACGAAAGGGATCATCACGCCCATTAACTTCCAAATACTCACTAAACGCATAATCAGCATCCCATATAGCATCCTTGAGTTTATCCAAGTTGTTTTTAATTAACCGAATCGTTGCATCAGAGAGTTTATCCAAGTTGAGTTGAGGATGCTCCTCGTAGCCGCCCGAGCAGGGGAAGTTGAGGTTATCCTCGTTTTTATTGCGTTGCGAGTTGGAATCGCGGATCGCGTCTCTCAGCAACTTCAGACACTCTTCCACTTTTTTTCTTTTCGTTCGTTTCTCTTGCCGTTTCTCTTGCCACTCTTTCTCTCTCTCTTTCCGCGCTCTTTCTTCCCGCGCACTCAAGATCGCGGGCTCCAGAAGGCGAGCGAGAGGCGCGAGCGCGAGCGCACGCTCTTCAGCCGGCAGCTCTTCCAGTTCCGCTACCCAACTCTCCAAGTTTCGTTTCCAAGTTTCCTGTTCCGCTCCTGCAGGTTCCGCTACCTGCCCCATGAAGCTACTTATCATAGGTGGTAGATTTTCATCCATGGTAGGCAACTACCTCGTATCGTTATTGTCTCCTCTCATCCTACTCTCTCTCCAATGAGCTACGCTTGAGGGTTTTCACTGAGTTTCCTGGACTTGTGAGGGCGATCTCGCTTGTTTGCCGAACCTTGCCCGGTGTCCCTCATCTTACGGAGGGGAAAGACGTCCGTAAGAGTCACTCCTCGCTCTCTCCGTGCACCTGCTCGGCAGTTGGTTGCGGCAGCAGTTGTGTGTTTGCCCCCCCTCCTACAGTGCCCGGGAATGGGCGACTCCATCACTCCACCACGGGTTCGAGCCATGTGGGCAACGCTCAACCCATCGTCGTGGAAACCCGCCTCGGTTCTCTTGAAGGGGACAAGGGGACAAGGGGACAGGGGAGATGAATTTTCCCAACATCCTACACCCCACACCCCATACCCAACACTCCTAAACCCTTGACCAATTGCACATAAGCACTCGCCGCCTCACTAATGCCCTACACACAACCCCGAACGAGGTATTCAACCGAACTCGATCTAACCCCTGGAGGACATTCACTTCAGAGGGCTGTTACCGTGGATGTATAGCAACTGCCAGGGCGGTTAGGACAATTTCTTTCAATTCTGGTGGTGAGGTCTTCCCCCGAAGCCCCCGAAGCCCTCATACGAGTGTGACCTAACCTAGATTGTACGCGGCAGTGGTAGGAGAGATGATGCTATTGTCTTGGCGCAAAAATCTTATCCCTGACACGATCGCCCAAAAAAAGTTCGGTTAAAGGAGAAATTAAGAAATAATTAAATTAAGATACTGTCTCTTTGCGATCGTGCTTTACAAAAAGATACAGTATCAGAGTTATTTCCTTTTGCCCCTAACAGTCGGAATTCTAAACCTATGATGCCCAACTCGACCTCTACCCTTGACCTGTCAGCGCGATTGGATAAACCAGAAGAAGCTTGCGGTGTATTTGGCGTCTACGCACCGGAAGAAGACGTTGCCAAACTGACCTATTTCGGATTGTACGCCCTTCAGCATCGAGGCCAAGAATCTGCGGGAATTGCCACGTTTGAGGGCAACAAACTTCACATCTACAAAAATATGGGATTGGTGTCCCAAGTCTTTAACGAGTCGATTCTGTCGCAATTGCCTGGAGAATCGGCGATCGGTCATACTCGTTACTCCACCACCGGTTCTAGCCACGTGGGCAACGCTCAGCCCATCGTCGTGGAAACCCGCCTCGGTCCTTTAGCTTTAGCACATAACGGTAATATTGTCAATGCCAACCCGCTGCGAGAAGAGTTGAAACGACGCAACTGTCAGTTTACCACCACCAGCGATACGGAAGTCATTACCCAAGCGATCGCCAGCGAAGTCGATCGCGGTCAAGACTGGTTAGAGGCGATTTCGAGTGCCCTGACTCTGTGTCGGGGGGCATTTAGTTTGACCATTGCCACTCCCATTGGCATCATGGGGGTACGCGATCCCAACGGCATTCGTCCCCTCACCATTGGTGTCCTCGAAGGCAATCCCCGACGCTACGTCCTGGCATCGGAAACCTGCGGACTCGACATCATCGGTGCGGAGTACGTGCGGGACGTCGAACCGGGAGAGTTGGTGTTTCTCTCCCAGGCGGGTTTGTCTTCCATCCATTGTGCGATGAAACCGCAACCCAAACTCTGCGTCTTCGAGATGATTTACTTCTCCCGTCCCGATAGCGTGGTGAACCACGAAACCCTATATAGCTATCGGATGCGCATCGGACAAGTTCTCGCCAAAGAATCTCCTGCAGATGTGGATATGATTATCGGGGTTCCCGACTCGGGGATTCCGGCGGCGATCGGTTTTTCTCGGGCTTCGGGCATTCCCTATGGGGAAGGGTTAATCAAAAACCGTTATGTGGGGCGGACTTTCATCCAACCCAGCCAACATATGCGGGAGGTGGGTATTCGAATGAAACTCAACCCCCTCAAAGATGTTCTCGACGGCAAGCGGGTTCTGATCGTCGATGATTCGATCGTCCGGGGAACCACCAGCCGCAAAATCGTCAAAGCCCTGCGGGATGCCGGGGCAACGGAAGTGCACATGCGCATTTCCTCGCCGCCGGTGACTCATCCCTGCTTCTACGGCATCGACACCGACAGTCAAGACCAACTAATTGCCGCCACCAAATCCGTTGCCGAAATCGAGCAGCAAATCGGGGTGGATTCCTTAGCTTACCTGAGTCATCAAGGAATGCTCGAAGCCACCGGCGAACATCCCGAGCATTTCTGTTCGGCGTGCTTTACCGGCGACTATCCCATTCCCGTTCCCGATGCGATGAAGCGATCGAAGCTGATGCTCGAAACGGCTACTACGAATTAGGAATTAGGAATTAGGAATTCGGAAAAGGGAACGGGGAATGGGGAATGGGGAATGGGGAATGGGGAATGGACAATGGACAATTGACAATTGACAATGGGTCAGTTGCGACGCTATAACCTCTCTCCCTTGTCCCCTTGTCCCCTTGTCCCCTTGTCCCCTTGTCCCCGAAGCCCCTTGTCCCCTTGTCCCCTTGTCCCCGAAGCCCTAAAAAACCCTACGCATCATCCAGGGCGGCAATTCCGGGGAGGGTTTTGCCTTCGAGCAATTCCAAGCTGGCACCGCCTCCGGTGGAGATGTGGCTCATTTTCTCGGCAACACCGACTTTTTCCACCGCTGCCACGGAGTCGCCACCGCCGATGATGGTGGTAGTTCCTTGAGCGGTCAGTTCGGCAAGGCTATTGGCGATCGCTTCGGTGCCAACCGCGAATTTATCGAATTCAAACACGCCCATGGGTCCGTTCCAGAGGACGGATTTGCAATCAGACAAGGCGGCTTGGAAAGTTTTCACGGAATCGGGACCGATATCCAAGCCCATCCAACCGTCGGGAATCTCGTCGATACTCACGGTTTGAGAGTTGGCATCGGGGGCGAAGTTATCGGCAACCACCACATCGGTCGGTAGCAGCAATTCAACGCCTTTCTCCTTGGCTTTGGCTTCGAGAGATTTAGCCAATTCGAGCTTATCTTCTTCCACCAAAGACTTGCCGACGCTCTTGCCCTGAGCCTTGTAGAAGGTGAAAATCATCCCGCCGCCGATGAACAGTTTGTCGACTTTTTCAAGCAGGGTATCGATGACGCCAATTTTGCTGGAAACTTTCGATCCGCCGATAATCGCCGCCAGGGGCTTCTGGGGATTTTCGATCGCATTTTGCAGGAATTCGAGTTCCTTCTCGATCAGGTAACCGGCAACGCAGGTATCGATGTATTCGGTGACCCCAGCGGTAGAAGCGTGGGCGCGGTGGGCGGTTCCGAAGGCATCGTTAACGTAAACATCCGCGAGCGAAGCCAGTTTTTGAGCAAAGCCCGACTCGTTTTTCTCTTCTTCGGCGTAGAAGCGCACGTTCTCGAGTAACAGCACGTCGCCTTTCATCATCTTAGCGACGGCGGCTTCGGCCATTTCACCCACGCAATCGTCGCATTTAATTACGGATTTACCCAGCAACTCCGACAGGCGCTTGGCAACTGGAGTCAGACGCATCTCCTCTTTCACCTGACCCTTGGGACGACCGAAATGGCTCGAGAGAATCACCTTAGCGCCCTTACCGATGAGGTCTTGGATCGTTGGCAGTGCCGCCCGAATGCGGGTATCGTCGGTAATTTTGCCCGAGTCATCAAGGGGAACGTTAAAATCTGCGCGCACCAGCACTCGCTTGCCAGATAGATCGGATTCGGATAAATTTGCTAAAGTCTTCTTAGACACTGAAATCAACCTCCTAAAAGTCTGTAATTTTCAACAATTTTTACGATTTAAAGCGATTTTGAACAATGCGCTAATCGGGCGGCTAAGATGGTTCTTCGCACCGTCCACAATTCTACCGGAGTCCGTGCATCGGAGTGACGATCGTGTTCAAAACAATCGTATTTGCCATTGATGGCAGCCGAGAATCTCGCGAAGCTGCCGAAACTGTTGCCAAACTTGTAAAAACCTGTAAGAGTCGACTCGTACTCGTATCCGTCGTCGAACCCCCGAAGCCGGAGGAAAAACCCGATCGCATGAATTCACCTGAAGCGATCGCCGAACTCCTCAAAGGCGCTCGAGAACTCTTCGCCGCCCAAGAGATCGACTCCGAAGCGATCGAACGAGAAGGAATGCCCTCGTTCACCATCTGCGATGTCGCCGACGAAGTGGAAGCCGACCTCATTGTTATGGGAACCCGAGGCTTGACCCTGACCGAAGAAGGGGCCGCAGAAAGTGTCACCAACCGCGTTATCAGTCTTTCCCCTTGTCCGGTTTTGGTGATTCCCTAGGTTTGAGGCAGAGGG
>NZ_JBRJXU010000123.1:0-92962 GCF_057467645.1 Zarconia sp. | reverse complement strand
GGGGAATGGGGAATGGGGAATCGGGATGAAGTACTTTGCTCCCCAGCAACCAGATGTAGCCAGTGCGATCGCTTCGCTCATCAAGAGGCTTGCCAACCGCCCGAATCTCACCCAGAGTCGGCATCCCGTCCACGTCGCGGTAGCAAAACTGACGTTATGTAGGTGGGGGCAATAGCGATTTTGCTGTCATTGCATATCGCCGTTCGCGATACCGATCGCATCAACTTGGTCAATATGAGCATTGACGGCTTCGGTGATGGTGTCGGGATTTTTGAAAATGCTGCGGGTCCGACGGATTTAATTGGTGTCGTTCAAGACTCGAATGCCGAATTCTTAAATATCGAGCGGGATTTTATCGATCTGGGATAGCGATCGATGACCGAGCGCAATGTGAGAGGCAACAAATACAGATGATACAATTTCTCTCCCCGCCTCTAAAGATTCCAAAGTACACCCAGACAAGTGTTTGAACCATCAGAGAACATCGCGAGACTAGCCAACCTTCGCCCCTTGGGTATCCACCTGCAGCGATCGCACTTCTGGATGAATTCCTGCGGCTTGCCACGGGACCTGCATCGCCGCGACGATCTCCGCTGCCACAGAGGGAGATGCCAAGGCGAGTAACGTCGGTCCGGCCCCGCTAATGGTCATTCCATAGGCCCCAGCTGCCAACGCTGCATCTCTCACCGCATCGTAGCCGGGAATCAAGGTTTGCCGATAGGGTTGGTGAATGCGATCGAGGGTTCCCACCCGCAACCAGTCACCGTTTCCCGTCTCTAGACCCCGCAGCAGCAACCCCAAATGGGCGGGATTGAAAATGGCATCGGCGCGACTGTATTCCGTGGGAAGTACCTTCCGCGCTTCGGCTGTCGACAGCTCAAAATCCGGAATCGCCACCACCGGCACGATATCCGAATGCCAGGGAATCTCGCAAATTTGCCAGTCCGACCCCTCAGAAGAGTCCGCAGAAGCCGCAAGGCGACAGCCCCCCAGCAACGCCGGCACGACATTATCGGGATGCCCTTCAATGGCGATCGCCAACTGCATCAAATCTTCATGACTCAACGGTTCTCCTGCCAGTTGATTCGCCCCCATCAACCCACCGACGATCGCCGTGGCAGAACTCCCCAACCCACGAGCGAGGGGAACTCCTAATTCGATTTCGATCGCGACGGGAGGTGGCATTTGACCCAAACGATCGTAGAGTTTCGCAAAAGCCTGATACGCCAAATTACTCTCATCGGTGGTGACTCGATCGGCTTCGAGACCCGTCACCCGAATTTCCAGAGCTGAATCCGTCCCCTCTAGCGGCGCAAATGCAAAGTGATTGTACAGCGTTAGCGCTGCTCCCAAACAATCGAACCCCGGTCCGATATTCGCCGTCGTAGCGGGAACGGAAATTTTTACTGCGGTCATATCCCATCCAAAAGCCAGTAGAGGATAGTTTAGCAGGCTCGGGTCGCTGTTGGCTTCGGGAGGCTTTGGGAGGCTTGGGGAGAGGGGGGAGACAAGGGAGAGGGGGAAGACAACGGGGAAATGTGTTGGCGAATCACTCAAAATTTTCTGGTTTCCAAACCCCATTCCCAAAACCTCAAACCCCAGCTCCAATTCCTCATCACCGCGTCACCGCGTCTTTCCCATCCCCCGTTTCTCCCCTTGCTCCCGTTTCCCCCTGCTTCCAACCTCAAACTGATGACAAAAAATAGGGACGGTCGAACCGCCCCTATCTTTACGCGAATTCATCGCATTACTGTCGCTGTGAAATCGCTAACTGAGTTTGAGAGTTACTTGGTTTCAGAGAACTCCGCATCGATGACATCATCACCGTCGCTGTTGGAGGAACCCGAAGACGAAGAAGAAGAAGGCTCTGCACCGTCAGAGGGAGGCGCACCCGCAGCGGCTTCGGCACCACCGGCTTGCTGGTATAGGTTGGCGCTGACGCTGTAGAGTGCTTGCTGCAACTCTTCCGTTTTCGACTTCATGGTGTCGTAGTCTTCTGCGGCGATCGCATCTTTCAACTCTTTGACCAATCCTTCGATCTTGCTCTTGTCGTCAGCCGGCACTTTATCGCCAAGTTCGCTAATCTGTTTTTCGGCTTGATAGGCCAGAGAGTCGGCTTGGTTTTTGAGTTCGATGCGTTCCCGGCGCTCTTGGTCGGCACTCGCGTTGGCTTCTGCATCCTTAACCATGCGATCGACTTCAGTATCGGAAAGCGTCGATGCACCGGTAATGCTGATGGACTGCTCTTTACCCGATCCCTTATCTTGAGCCTTGACGTTCAAAATACCGTTGGCATCGATATCGAAGGTCACCTCAATTTGAGGCACGCCTCGGGGGGCCGGGGGAATACCATCCAAACGGAAGGTTCCCAAGCTCTTGTTATCGGAGGACATTTCCCGCTCCCCTTGCAGGACGTGGATTTCCACGTTGGTTTGACCGTCCACAGCGGTGGAGAAGGTTTCGGATTTCTTGGTGGGGATGGTGGTGTTGCGGGGAATCAGCTTGGTCATCACGCCACCGAGGGTTTCGACCCCCAGAGACAGCGGCGTCACGTCGAGCAAGAGGATATCCTTAACTTCCCCAGCCAGGACGCCACCTTGAATTGCGGCACCGACGGCGACCACCTCATCGGGGTTCACCGTTTGGTTGGGAGCTTTGTCGAGAACCTTCGTCACCAGTTCTTGAACGGCGGGGATGCGGGTCGAACCTCCCACCATCACCACTTCGTCGATATCGCTCTTGCTGAGTTTGGCATCGCGAAGGGCGTTTTCGACAGGGATGCGGCAGCGATCGATTAAATCGGAGCAAATTTCCTCGAACTTGGCCCGGGTTAGGGTCATATCGACGTGCTTGGGGCCATCTTGCGTCGCCGTAATAAACGGTAGGTTGATTTCCGCTTGAGTGACGCTAGAGAGTTCGATTTTGGCTTTTTCGGCGGCTTCCGTGAGTCGTTGCAGCGCTTGCTTATCTTTGCGCAGGTCGATGCCTTCGGTGTTCTTAAAATCTTCGGCGATATAGTCGACGATTTGTTTGTCGAAGTCGTCTCCACCCAGGTGGGTATCCCCGGAGGTGGCCATCACTTCAAACACGCCATCGCCCACTTCCAAAATGGAAACGTCGAAGGTTCCACCGCCCAAGTCAAAGACGAGAATGGTTTCGTTACTCTTCTTATCTAAGCCGTAAGCCAAGGAAGCGGCCGTCGGTTCGTTGATAATTCGCAGGACTTCGAGTCCGGCAATCTTACCCGCGTCTTTCGTGGCTTGACGCTGGGAGTCGTTGAAGTAAGCCGGGACGGTAATCACCGCTTGCGTGACGGTTTCGCCGAGGTACTTACTGGCATCTTCAGCGAGTTTGCGCAGTACCTGGGCGGAAATTTCTTCCGGTGCGAACTGCTTTCCAGCGGCGACGCAGTCGAGCTTAACCGTTCCGTTAACGTTGAGAACTTGATAGGGAACTTCGGTGGTTTCGTGGGTGACTTCATCGAAGCGCCGACCGATGAATCGCTTCACGGAATAAAACGTATTTTCCGGATTCATCACCGCTTGACGCTTGGCAATTTGACCGACGAGACGCTCGCTCTTATCTTTCTTGGCGTAAGCGACCACAGAAGGGGTTGTCCGCGCGCCTTCTGCGTTGGCGATCACGGTCGGTTTACCACCTTCCATAACTGCGACGCAAGAGTTTGTCGTTCCGAGGTCAATTCCAACTACTTTAGCCATAGGGTTTTCTGGATTCTAGTCTCTACAGGTGTGATGTTGATGTGATGGATGGTTCGGAATGCACAGCGTCAAGATCGAGTGTCGAACCCTTGTCCGTTGAGAGCGCTTTGAAGTCAAGCGTGAATTGCGCTTGATTCTTATCTTTCTATACTGAACTGGGTTAGCACCTCTGATGTAGGGGTGTTTTCCGAACCTGTTAGGGGACGGTTTGTGAGTTTTGGGAGCGATCGCCGGTCCGATCGAGTTGCGATCGCCTGGGTTGCTTTAGCTCGATCGGCATCTGCCTTCAGTGGTTACTGGGTAACCCAGACATCGTCTGTCAGATCGGAAGGGATTCTCTCGGATGTCTCGACGGGGATTTTCTCTTCAGATGTAGCCGCATCGGTCGTGTTCCCTTCAGTATTCTCTTCGGATGTTGCGACATTGGTTGGTTCGGTTACCAATGGTTCTGAGGTCACTATCGGGGACACTGCATTCCCAATCCGAACTTTGACCAACTCAGGTCGTTTTGCCGAGAGTTTGGGGAGGATGACGCTGAGGATGCCATTGTCTAAATCTGCGCTCACCTCAGTGTTATCGATGGCTTCGGGTAGGGATAGAACTCGCTCGAAGATACCGTAGCGCCATTCTGAGACCAGGGGGCGATCCTCGGGGCGATCGCGGTGGCGACGACCGACTATTTTGAGGGTGCGATCGCTCGCGCTGACTTCGATATTTTGGCGATCGACACCGGGCAGTTCCACCCGCACTCGATAGGCTTGAGAATCTTCTCTAAGTTCGACTCTCGGCCGTAATTTAACGACCCTGGATTGAGATGTCGATCGCCCCGAAGGGTTCGGAATATTGGCGCGATCGAAGAGCTGTTCTAATTCGCGAATGAAGGGATTAAATTGAGGTTGAGTTTGCCAATAAATGCGGGTGGCGGGCATGAGTTTTTTCTCCAAGTTTGAGGTGAATGCGAGAGAATTATAAAGATGAATATCGTTAGTCGATTTGTTCGTTGAACTAGCCGGTATTCAGACTGTTTTTGAAGGTTTGCGGCTCGGTATCAACTACAATCTCATCTTAGGAAACTTACAAAAAACTCACATTGGTACAAACCGTAAAGAGGAAGTTGTATTCACCGCCGGGTGGTCAACCGACCGATTTTAGGTGGGTAAACCGATACTCTTGTTCGAGAAGTAATAAGTAATAACGCCATGTGCAACTTAATTCTCCAAAATCCTCTCCTACGGGGAAAAGGGGGATTTTTCGACTCGCTCGAAAGGATGGTGAGCGCAAAAAGAGCGCACACCGCGTTAATAAGTAATAAGTAGAGCTTGCTGAATCGTTAAAGTTTAGAGAGATTGAAGCCATCGAACCGTCAATCGAGTATCTTAACGAGTACTCCACCAAACAGGTGGTGACGAGTCGGATCGTGCTCCCGTGCCTACTCTGGATACGCATGGGGAGAGTCCGGCCACAAAATTACTCGCGCTCGTTTCTGTGGTGGAGTACTCGCCTAGATGTCTGATGCTTCAATGGGTCAGGTTACAATAACGCGCACCGTCAATTTTGCCCAGACTTAGCTCAGAGGACGCAATATTTTCCCTGCATCTTCGCTCCAATTTACGGAATTTGCGCAAACCATTTCTTTAAAGTTTTCGCACGACAGCGACATTCCCAACCAAGAACCCAATACCTTTAAATCTTCGTCGAAAATTTTCTCTAAGCGTTCTACTTTCTCGGAGGCTAACTCTGGCTTGTCTTTCATCGTCCACAAGCTTCGGACCCACAAGCGAAACGATTTGGGAATCAATAAGCGGCGTAGTTCCCGAAGACCGGGTGCTTCGACGATTAAATCTCGCAACAGACTCTGGCGCATTCGCGCAGTCGAAACGTTCTGCGCGTCGCGGTTATCTTCCCAAGTCGGTTGACCGGAGTAACCGATGAAACGACCGATGCGCTCCAACTCCGCCTGCGGGTCGGTGGCGAGCCGTTCGAAAAATACGGGTAAGATACGATCGGGACCAAACGTATCGAAGAATGGCTGCAACTGAACGGTATAGCGACTGTATTCGATTAACTCTGGGTATTGGTCTACTGCGGTGTTGATCTCCTCCGACATCACTCGTTGCGACCATTCGTGAATGTATTGAGAGACCAGCCGCTCGACGGGATGACGCATCACGTAAATCAGTTTCACCTCCGGGAGGCTTTGGCGAATGCGTTCGACGGTGTCAGGATAGGTGGGAAGTTTCGTGTAGTGGGTACTCGATTCGCCGCATAAATCCTGTGGAGAAGCGTCTTCAAAGTGGGAGGCGTACCATTCCCATCCTTGCACGTAGATATCATCATTGCTGAAAAAATTGGGTTCTTTGAGTTCGCTCATGAAAATACCCGGTTGCTGCGCGAGTTGGTCGTGCAAGGTACTCGTCGCACACTTCATTGCACCGATGATGATAAAGTCGGGAGATTTGCTCATAGTCGTCGTAAATTGAACTGACCAGTTGAGTGGATTGCTACTATCTTGACACTCCCTATCTCTGTGGTCGAGGTTCGATCGAGTATCGAGAACAACCATCCGCAAACTCAAGCCTCGATCGAAGTGCATCCGATTTTCAATCCGGTATCAAAAACTACTTTATAAAAATCAACTAAACCCTTTTCTGACAGGAATCCATTCCCGCTTCAATAACGTCAGTTCGGGATAAAAAGTGTCGCTTGGGGGTGGGGTGTAGGGTGACCGGGGGTGGGGTGTAGGGGGCAGATTCGGGGGCGATCGTGAGTGCTGAGAGTCGATTAGAGCCTGTGGGGTGATAGGTTCTTCTACTCATGAATCGAATCTACATCAGTACCAGGACTTTCAAGTATCCTTAACCCGAACTGGCGTTAAATAAGTGGTGTATTAGAACCGGATTTGAGCGTGTCCGATCCCAAACCATTGTCTGGTTGTCTTGACTTTTAAGTTTCTTTATGAATTCAAAACAATGCCATTGCCATACCGAATGGGTTGACAGACTCAATAGATTAACGTACAAATAATATTGAGATGAAAATTTTCAGTTTGGGGGCAACCATGCACAGCAATTCCCACGACAGCAAAAAGCCGTGTAAGTTTAGCGGTCTAACACCGATTTTAAATGTCAAAAGTATTTCCGAGAGCCTCGAATATTACATCAACGTTCTCGGATTTAAAAAAGATTGGGATTGGGAAGATCCGCCCTCCTTCGCGTCTGTCTCGAGAGATGAAGTGTGTATTTTTTTCTGCCAAAATGGGCAGGGGCATCCGGGAACGTGGATGTCTATTTTTGTTGAGGATGTTGATGGATTGTATGCAGAATATCAAGGCAAAGGGGCAAAGATTCGCCAAGCCCCCACGACGTTTTCCTGGGGCGTGAGGGAGATGAATATCGAAGACCCAGACGGTCATCGCTTACGCATCGGTTCGCTAACCAACCAGCCAAGCGATGAAGTAGATTTGTGTGAGGATTAAAAGGCGATCGACTCCCTGGGAGCGACAGATGGTCAAGAAAACGATCGACTAGACTGGTAGGCAAAGAACTTCGATCGCCGAGCATCACTAATATGAGTAAAACCGCAGATTTCCAATTACCCAAATGGCCTTTTAAAGCGCCTTGTCAGGGAAAATTACCCGCAATCGTCATGTTTGACCCTCGCGATCCCTTTAATGTCGGTGCGGCAGTACGAGCTGCTTCCTGTTTTGGGGTTTCGCAGGTTTGGATTACCGGTCAGCGGTGTGCTCAGGCGGTTTGGGAGAAAAACCGAATTCCTCGAGAAGAACGGATGAAAGGGTTTGCCGATGTGGATATTATCCTCGACGATCGCCCTTTAAATCACTTTGAGAAGGTCACCCCCGTGGCGGTGGAATTATTACCCAGCTCTGAGAATCTTCTAGTATTCGAGCATCCAGAGAATGCCATCTATTTGTTCGGACCCGAAGATGGTAGCGTACCGACGAGCGTTCGCGGTCTGTGTCATCGGCGAGTCTTTATTCCCACCCGCCACTGTACGAATCTCGGTGCGGCTATTTATCTCTTACTCTACGATCGACTCGTCAAGCGTTACTTAAACGGGCAAGAAACCGCGCTTCCCATTGGCGAGGTGCTCGCCGAACCCCGTGGCTGGCCGATGAATAACCCCGTGTTTGAAGTGGGAGGATAGGGAGGAGTGAACGAACAATGGACAATTGGTAATTGAGAATGGGTCTGTTGCGATAATCGTCTTCTTTTGCCCGATCGCCCCATCCTGCCATTACCGCACTACCGTTCGTTAACTCCCTGCTCCAAATATCTATTCTTCCACCGAATCTACCTGTCCGAGGGAGCATCCCGATCTAGCATCGGGGGCGGCCCATAGTAAATCGGTAATATCGCTATCTTCATCAATTTCCCCGCGCAGGTTAATCCGCAGTTCGTAGATGAGGTTTTCCCCATCCACCGACTTGCAACGCATCGAGACTTTAGAACCCGCGCCAAATTCACGATCGAAGGCTTGGCTTACCCGATCGTCTGTAATATCGTTTTCCAAATTTTGTGCGAATAACGTCCGTACTGGGGAAGCGTTCAATCGATCGAGTAAGGCGATTGTCTCGCGATAGTATTCTTCTGGAGTTTCTGAGTAACAGGTGCCGTGTTTGTACCACTCGTGGCGATGGAGTCCCGACTCATATCCAGGCATCTTGATTTGTAACTCGCGCCGGGTGGAGGTACTTAAATCCAGTGCCGGTAAATCCAACCATCGTCCGTCTCGATCGGTTTGTTCGATGGCGTGGGAAACATGACAGTAAATGTTATTGCGAGGTTGCGGCCACAGTCCGTGAATGGAAAAATAAGTGGCATCAAATCGATCGCCTGTTTGACTTTCGCATTCGGGTAAATTCGGTCGCGTTTCGCAGAAACCCGGCTGCCAACTGATAGCGAGGACATAGTTGGGTTCGTCGGCTTGGGCGAATTTCGGAACGGCGATCGCACCGAGAAGATTTATCCCGATGGCGAATAGTAAACTGAGGGTTCGTTTTTTCATCTTCTGCGAATTCTCCAGAGGAAAGAGAAGTGTCTCATCTGACATGATGTCGTTTTTAGATTTCATAATCAACGTAAGTCCGATCGCCACAATATCAAACTCTGAAATTAAACCCTGAAATCAAATACTTTGTTGAAACGATGAAAATTAAAATTCTCAATTTATCTGCCGATGATGAACTTAAAATCGAGCAAATAGCCCAGTTACTCGTCGACAGTTTTCGCCAAGACTGGCCCAATGCCTACCCCAATTTATCTGTGGCGCTCGCAGAAGTGCGAGAATTTTTCGAGACCGATCGCATCAGTCGAATTGCGCTCGACAATCGAGGTGAAGTCGTCGGCTGGATTGGTGGAACTCCTCAGTACGACGGTCATGTTTGGGAACTACATCCCTTGGTGGTAAAAGCCGAATGTCGCCGCCAGGGAATCGGTCGATCGTTGGTGATGGATTTGGAAGCGCAAGCGCGAGAACGAGGAGGAATAACCCTGTGGGTGGGAAGTGATGATGAGAACAATTTAACCACGTTATCGGGAATCGATTTATATCCCGACGTTTGGGAACATATTTCCAAAATTCGCAATTTGCGCGGTCATCCCTACGAGTTTTATCAAAGTGTGGGATTTGCGATCGTTGGTGTGCTTCCAGATGCGAATGGATGGGGAAAGCCGGATATTTTGATGGCAAAACGAATCGCTCCCCAGACAAATTCCGAAGCCGTTAGGGCATAATTTCAATGGGAGTTCCGACTTGCAAGATTCGATCGAGTTCTTCGATATCTTCATTTTTGAGAGAAACGCATCCCCACGTCCAGTTCGTGCCAGTATCGATCCAACTGTTGGCCCCTGCCGGGACACCGTGAATTCCGACTTCGCTACCGACGCGATCGAACCAACTAATCTCACCGTTCCACTTGGCTTTGAGATGTTTGCGCCAAGATTCTGGGGTCGGATAATCGATCCAGAAAAAGCTCGACCATTGCGGGTGAGGGTAGATATCCTGGATGGTAAAAATGCCTTCTGGGGTTTTGCGATCGCCTTCTTTACGTTTATCGCCGACCGGATTTCCCCCTAATACCATGGGATAAGATTTTACCGGTTGCCCGTCGAAGAAAACCGTCAGCTTAAATTTTGATTTTTCGACTAAGAGTGAAACTTTATTGGGCTCGAAATTGGCAGATTTTAAAAGATTGGAAATTGCATCTCCCTCGGTTAAGAGACGATCCTCTGGGGTGACTTGATGCAAATTAGCCGGAGTGGAACACCCCTTCAAGCAAAAAACATCGGGAATTAAATTGAGAGGCACGGTATAGCCCAAACGGCTTAATTGAACGTACAGCCCCAAAATACCGAACATTAAAAAAATGAGGGTGAAAATGTTTCGCGCTTTCAAGTTTTGCAATTGAAGCATAAAATGCGATCGAAAATCTTTTAGATTTGGCTATTTCAACGATAACCACAATTTCGATCGTGTCGTTTCCGAAGTCGATCGCCGTTTTAAATTATAGATTTCCCATAGATTTTGCAAAGTTTTGGGGTAAGCATTCAGCTTTCAACCATCAGCTCATCCAGCCAATGGGAATTAACGCGAGTTTTGCTTCAAGATCCGATCGTGTCCTCTTCAACGAGAGAATTACGTTTTTGCTGATTTTTGGGCAACGGTAGAATCTAGAGTCGAGCCGATCGAAAACCGGTATTAAAAATCGTTAGAAAGGCCGATCCGATAACGCGATTACGAAAAAATTACCGTTCGATTCCCATACACCAACACCCGATGTTGTAAGTGCAAGCGCACGGCCCTGGCGAGGACGATCCGTTCCAAATCCTTGCCTTTACGAATCAAATCGGCGACTTCATCCCGGTGACTGACTCGCGCCACATCCTGCTCGATAATCGGACCTTCATCGAGATCCACCGTGGCGTAGTGAGCCGTCGCACCGATAATCTTCACCCCCCGCTTGTAGGCACGATGGTAGGGACGCGCGCCGGGAAAAGCCGGGAGGAAGGAGTGATGGATATTGATAATTTTCGGAAATCGATCGATAAACTCGGCGCTGAGAATTTGCATGTACTTCGCCAGCACCACCAAATCGATGTTGTATTCTTCGAGTAACTCCAACTGTTGGGCTTCCGCTTCGGATTTGGTGTCTTTGGAAATGGGGATGTGGTGGTAGTCGATGCCGAAGCTTTGGGCAACAGGACGCAATGTTTCGTGATTGCCAATAATCAGGGGAATTTCGGCGGGTAGTTCTTTAGCACGCTGCCGCCAGAGCAAATCGAGCAGACAATGGTCTTGCTGAGTCACCCAAATGGCGAGGCGGGGTTTCTCGTCGGAGAAATGCACTTCCCAAGTCGCATCCAGGGGTTTGGCAATCGCCTCGAAAGCTGGGGCGATTATCTCGCGGGGGAGATTGAAACCATCAAGCTGCCACTCCACCCGACTTAAGAAAATTCCCGTCTCGAAGTCCGTATGTTGGTCGGCATGGACGATATTGCCCCCATAGGAATAGATGAAATTGGCAATGGTGGCAACTAAACCCTGGCGATCGGGACAGGAAATCAGCAACGTGGCGGTGGGACGAGTCATATGCGATCGGGTAGCTATTTTCTTGGGTCGTCAAGGAGACAAAAGAGCTGAGGAAGCGGGGGGAGAGCTGCTAAAATCTAAAATCCGATAACAGCCACCAGTCAGTCAACCCCATCCAAGGAGAGTTTCAATCGGTAGATTTCCGAGACGATCGCAATTGACCTAAAATCGATAAGCGCGACTCTAACGCGATCGAGCATCCCATTTTTTCCATCTGTTCCTGTCGAAACACCATCGATCGCCCGCAAGAGTCCCGATCCAGTCCATTTCTGGTGTCACCGAAGCCATGCAAACCACCGATCGCCCTTCCTCTAGTTCTTCAACCCCTAGCCCCGCACAACTGACTCGTACGGCCTCCGTATCCCGCACCACCGGTGAAACCGACGTCAGTGTTAGCATTAATCTCGATGGAACGGGTCGCTGCACCGCCGAAACGGGGATTCCTTTTCTCGATCACATGCTGCATCAAATCTCCTCCCACGGGCTGATCGATTTAGACGTACGGGCAACGGGAGACATCGAAATCGACGATCACCATACCAACGAAGATGTGGGCATCACCCTCGGACAAGCTTTCGGGAAAGCCTTGGGAGATTTTAAAGGCATCGTCCGCTTCGGGCATTTCATCGCCCCCCTGGATGAGGCGTTAGTTCAAGTTTCATTAGATTTTTCCGGCCGTCCCCACCTCAGCTACGGCTTAGACATTCCCACCCAGCGCGTGGGAACCTACGATACTCAGTTGGTGCGAGAGTTTTTCGTGGCGATCGTCAATCACGCGCAAATGACCCTCCACATTCGCCAACTCGACGGGATTAACTCCCACCATATTATTGAAGCCACCTTCAAAGCCTTTGCCCGATCGCTGCGGATGGCCACCGAAATCGATCCCCGACGGGCTGGTGCGATTCCCAGTTCCAAAGGGATGCTGCGATCGACGGACGAATCCCTTCCCTCTAATGGCTCGATCGGATAGGATGATGCCAAATCTCCTTCTCGATCGAAAACTAATCTCCATCGGGTTACTGTTCTCTCTTCACTCCCTCAAACGATGCTCGCCGCTATTCTAATCGTCAATGCCCTAATCGCGCTGGTATGTTTTTACCTGACTTGGCGGGTGTTGAAACTGCGGCGAACCTTAGCGCGGGTTGCCGATGTCTTGTTCGATGTCGAACGCAATACCCACTATCTTCTTCAGGATGCCCCCGATGGGATTCGATCGGGTCAGGTGGGAACGCAACAGTTCCGCCGTCAGTACCGACAGTTAGAACTGCAAATGCGACGGGTGCGCAAGGTGTTGGCACTTTTATCTTTTGGCAGGTGGGCGTGGCAGCGCCGGGGAAGGAAGCGGATTTCGCCCTTGGGAAAGTCTCCCATAGGACATTCTCGAAAAGCGCTTTGAGCGTGGGCTAGAATGGGTGGGTAAGGAAGATCGAGAGCGATGTCAAAGAACCGTACGGGCGCATTCATTGGTGGGATGCTGCTAGGAAGCGCCATCGGCGCCATGGGAGGTCTGCTGTTTGCCCCGCGCACGGGTCGCCAGACGCGAAAGACGATTAAAAAATCTGCCGAAGCACTGCCGGAACTGGCCGAAGATCTTGCAACCAGTATCGGTTTGCACGCCGATCGCCTTTCTGCTTCTGCGGTTCGGAACTGGGGGGAAACCCTCGATCGCGTCTTTGAGGCGATCGCTGCCGGAGTGGAAGCCTCCCAACAAGAGCATCAAATCCTCAGTCGATCGGACGATCGAACCCAATCCCCAACCAACGATCGCCATCTTTGAAAATTTTAGATTTTAGATTTTAGATTTTGGACGTTCTTTCTTGTTCGAGAAACACTCACTCCAACCTTCATGGTTAAGAGATTTTTGCGATCGGTGTTTGTTTTCCACTTAACAGACAGACTCGCACTTATCCTCACCGCGTTCCCGCGTCCGGGCGTCCCCGCGTCTGGAGTTCCTATCCGACGCTCTCTGGCATCTCCCCCCACTCCTCCAACCTCCCCGTGACCGATCCCGTGTTTTGGCTAGGCCTTTCCATCGGACTCGTGGCTTTCAGCCTCGTGATGGTACTCGCTGCATTGATTCCCGCCGTGCGAGAATTGCAAAGAGCTGCTCGCAGCGTCGAAAAACTCGCGGATACCCTCTCGCGGGAACTGCCCCCGACCCTCGAAGCCATTCGCCTCACCGGACTCGAAATTACCGAACTCACCGAAGATGTCAGCGAAGGGGTCAAAAGTGCTGGGGAAGCCGTACAGCAAGTTAATCAAAGCGTCACCCGAGTGAAAAAGCAGACGCGCCAAGTACAAACCACCACCCGCAGTCTATTCGCGGGGGTTAAAGCGGCTTGGACAAACTGGAATCGATCGTCGAATTCGCGGGTTTCTCCCCCCCGTCGCCGGGTCGATCGGTTTCGGGCAGATCGAGATGATACCGTCGATTTCTCCACTGCCTACGGTTTGGGCGACGATCGGCGATATTCGGAGATCTCGCGCCACACCCCCGAAGCAGAATTCGAGGAAGAATTCACGTCTTATCCGCCAACCTCCGAAGATAGCGATGGCAAATAGATATTTGAAGGAAAAAGGTTAAGGGTTAAAGGGAAAAGGGAAAAGACATTCATGACTTCGGTCTCGAAATTATCTGAATTTTTGATTCCCGGACATGTCGAATCACGCCAAGCCCAAGGTTTTGAGCCGTGGCGAGCGCTCGACACTGACAAACGATGTAAGTTCCTCTGGCTTCGATCGAGATGAAGGTTAAGATGAGATTGAGCTTTCATCGGTTGATGCAATCTAAAATCCAAGCCAAACGGTCGAGAACGACAACTTCTGGCAGAGGTTCGTATGAACGACATCATCTCAGACCTAGAAACCCTGAAAAAACAATTGAGAACGACTACACGACGACAAAAACCCAAGATGCTGGTTGTCGATGACGAACCAGATAATCTCGATCTGCTCTATCGGACATTTCGCCGCGACTTTCAAGTAAGCAAAGCTGAAAGTGGTCTGCAGGCTTTAGAAGTCCTCGAACGGGAAGGCGAAGTTGCTGTCATTATTTCCGATCAGCGGATGCCGGAAATGAAAGGAACGGAATTCTTGAGTAAAACCGTTCCTCAGTTTCCCAACACCATGCGCATTATTCTGACGGGATTTACGGATATTGAAGATCTCGTCGAAGCGATTAACTCCGGGCAAGTTTACAAATACATCACCAAACCCTGGGACCCCACAGAACTGAAAAAGGTGGTGCAGCGTGCCTCGGATACCTATGAAGTCCTCAAGGAACGCACGGAAGAGTTGAAGCGATCGGAATCGCACATGGCGTTGTTGACTGGCATTGTTCGGACGGCGCAAACCTCCTCAAATCGGGTCGCTGCTTTGGATGCGTTGGCGATGGCGGTGGGAGAGGAGTTTGGTGTTGATGGGTGCATTCTCCAACTCATAACGGATAATCGCCTTGATGCGGCAGGCACTTACAGCCCGGAAGCCCCCTTAGAAAATTGGCTCGATCGCGATCCGATCGTCAAAGAAGCGATCGAACTGAAAACCATTCGCTGCGCCATCGACGCAACCACCGATACGAATGTCTCCGAACTGCCCCACTACCAAGCTTCTGGGGTTCGCTCTCATGTGGTGATGCCAGTGGTCTTCCAAGAACAACTCTTGGCGGTGTTGTCCCTTCAGTGGCAGCAACCGGGTCAACTGCAAGAAGACCGACTCGAACTCTTACATCTGGTCGCGCAACAAATTGCCCTCGCCATCGCTGCGATGCCTGCCTAGGCTTCAAGGAGAAGTCCCAAAATTCAACCTCGCCAGATCTAGAAGAAGTGGGACAATAAATCTACAGACAGAGTGCGAGTTAGACTCAGTTTGTCGGGTGGGCAGTTTTTCCAAAGGAGATCGTACTTTTATATTTGCGATCGAACGACCCACCTTCCCCGATCGGGTTTGATCTTTGGTGAAAAGCGCTATAAAAATAGCCTAAAAATAGCCGAGGTTTTTGCCCGTGTAAACGACCGAGCGTTTTTTCATGAGGTTTTCTCCTTCAGCCGATCGAATTCAATCCATCTTCAACCGCATCGCCCCGATGTACGATCGATTCAACGATCGCCTCAGCGGCGGAATGCATCGCGTCTGGAAACAAATGACGGTGAAGTGGTCTCTGGCCCAACCCGGAGATATCTGCTTGGATGTGTGCTGCGGTAGTGGTGACTTGGCACTGCGACTCGCCGAAACCGTTGCCCCCACAGGACGGGTGGTGGGTGTTGACTTTTCCCCGGCGCTGCTGACGGTGGCGCGGCAGCGTTCCGAATCCTGCTATCCCCCTCGTGCCGTTGATTGGGTGGAAGGAGATGCCCTCAATTTACCCTTCGACGATGAGACCTTCGATGCGATTACCATGGGATACGGCTTGCGCAACCTGACGGATATTTCCCGAGGTCTCCAAGAGTTGCACCGCGTCCTCAAACCGGGCAAGTCCGTGGCGATTTTAGATATGCATCGCCCCCCGTCGGCAATGATGCGCGGCTTCCAAGAATGGTATCTCGAAACCGTCGTCGTTCCCACCGCCGAAGAATTTGGGATGACGGACGAATATGCCTATATCGGTCCGAGTTTGGATCGGTTTCCCGTTTCTGGCGAACAAGTCTGCCTCGCCAGGGTTGCGGGTTTCGAGACGGCCACCCACTATCCGATTGCGGGCGGTATGATGGGAGTATTGGTCGCCACTAAAGGTGGAGGTTAAACCTTCACTCCGGCTTGCGAACTGCCTTTCTCGTCACGGGTCTGTTCGTTCCCTATACATCTGACTCTCGGTCAAATCTCTTGAACTTGTCGAATGTATTGGTTTTAATTGCGCCTCCCATCCTCGGTGGGGCGATCGGCTATTTCACCAACGATTTAGCTATTAATATGCTATTTCGACCCTACAAGCCGATTTATATTGGCAAGCGCCGCCTACCGTTGACGCCGGGTCTCATTCCCCGCAACCAAGAGCGTTTGGCAAAGCGAGTCTCCGATACGATTATGAGTTCGCTACTCACGCCGACGGAATTGCAAAATTTGGCGCGGCGACTCCTGCAAACGGAACGGGTGCAAGGGGCGATTCTCTGGCTGCTACAAGCCGCTCGCGAGCAGATTAAATCTGATGTGGAACGCAAAACCACCAAGATTTTAGCGGGAATTTTGCACGATTTGTTGGGTCGCTCTCTGCCGCGTTTGATTAAAGTATTGGCGCGCCGAGAAGATTTTCTAGAGGAGCAACTCGATCGCGTTTTCGATGAGTTCTTGCTGGAGTTTCAACTGAGCGAATCCCAAGCGGGTCAATTGGCTGATTGGATGCTGAGGGTGGTGTTTCCGCCGGATACGTTACGGTTGACGCTGATCGATTTTTTAACCGATCGCAATATTGCCATTATTGACGATGGATTCCGGGAACGCACCAGCGGAACTTATTGGGTGGTGGCGAATTTATTTGGTTTGCGCAATACCCTGACGCGCTTGCGCACGTTTTGTTTGGATGAAAAAGCATCTGCCAACGCCAGATTGTCGGAACTGGTGAAATCTTTATCGATTCGAGAGCGACTCAAAGAATGGCTGCAAAACTTATCGTTGCAAAATCTGCCGGTGACTACGGTCAAACAACTGCGCAAGACCTTTCGGGATAGCGTTCGGACTTACATTCAAGCGGAAGGAACCCAGTTTTTAGAGAAATTAAGCGATTCTCTGGATTTAGAAGGGATCGCTCAGCTCATTTTGAATCGCTTGCGAACCTCTTCTACATTTACGTCTTCCTTAGAATTGATTAGTTCGGAACTGGCGATTATTATCGATCGCCATTTGGAAAAAGATTTAGAACAAATTGTCGCCAAAGCCATTCCCATTCTGGCGATCGACCAAGTGATTATCGATCGCGTCAAGTCCACCTCTCCCCAGGAGTTGGAAGCAGCAATTCAAGGCATTGTCAAAACCGAGCTGCAAGCAATTGTCAACTTGGGGGGAATTTTAGGGGTGATGGTGGGTTCGCTACAAACTATTTTCCTGCTGTGGCGCTGAGAAACGGAGCGTCGCGCGTTGGGGAATCAAGAGGAGCACTCGAAAGATGCGTCTTGCCAGCACGCTTCCCTCGGTATTCCGTTTACTTTGCTCCAGAGAAGACGGTGGGTGAACTGTCATCTATGTTCTAAAATTTTTCGATCGACAAAACGCTTTGGTAAAAAAATATGGTATAATTAAAATTAAGACTATTCTTAATTTAAAGCATCTAAACAAACTACAAAACGGTGGAAATCGCACATCGAGAGAATGACCTATCTTCTCGATGAAACTTCTCGAATGATGGGTGCGAGCGATCTATTTCATGTCTTGTCGAGATCGTTCTCACCACCCACCGCACCAAACAAGCGCGAGAACGCCAGAGTATGGTGGAGCCACACGAGCAGATTACGATATCTGAGTATCAATTGAGTGCGAATTCGTTTCGAGAGGGAACTTGGAACCACGATGTCTCTCA
Source organism: Zarconia sp. (assembly GCF_057467645.1). NCBI lineage: Bacteria > Bacillati > Cyanobacteriota > Cyanophyceae > Oscillatoriales > Zarconia > Zarconia sp. The sequence goes on along the minus strand of NZ_JBRJXU010000123.1, from coordinate 75,124 downwards.
AAATCGAGATGCCCTCGTGGCGGCCATGCCGCAGAATCCAGGTAAAATCCTCGATCTCGGCTGCGGACCGGGACGAGACTTAGTTGCGTTCAAAAAACTCGGACATGACGTTGTCGGCTTGGATGCCACACCGGCTTTTGTCGAAATGGCCCGCAAAGCTTCGGGTTGCGAGGTTTGGCAGCAGTGTTTCGAGAGTCTCGATTTACCACCGGAAACCTTTGATGGGGTGTTTGCCAACGCATCGCTGATACACGTTCCGCGATCTGCGGCCCTGGCAGTTCTGAAGAATCTGTGGGGAACTTTGGTTCCTGGAGGGGCGATGGTCATGTCCGTGGCGCGAGGAGAAGGAGAAGGCTACACCCAGCGTCCGACCGGCAATCGCTACATTACCCTCTGGGAATACGAAACCCTCACTCCGATGCTGGAGGGAGCGGGTTTTCAAATTCTCGATCGCTACTACCGACCGCCGGGTTTACCCCGCCAGGAACAATCCTGGTTGGCGATCGTCAGCCAAAAAATCGTCGGTACGAATCCCTGACTCTGCCGATCTTTTCATCGAGAATCGATGATTCTCCCGTGTCGTTCTTCACGGTTTCTTCACAGCGTCTACATAGTTTGGATGTAGTTCTGTTTCGACCCCATTTCGACAACGAAGTCCTAAAACGAATTCCAAAAATTTGCCATGAGTCAATCTTTCGTGCCCGTAGTTCTCGCTGGTGGTAAAGGCGAACGCTTCTGGCCCCTGAGTCGCAAGCAACGACCCAAGCAATTTCTCTCCCTCGACGGTAGCGGGATGAGCCTATTGCAATCCACCGCACAGCGTTTGTGCCCGATGGCAGACGGATGGGAAAAGTTGTGGATCGTGACGGCATCGCACCTTGCCTCGGGCATTCGAGAACAATTGCCCCAGCTACCGGAAGCCAATCTCCTGGTTGAACCGGAAGGACGGGATACCGCACCGGCCGTTGCCTGGACGACGTTAGAGATTGCCAAGCGATACGGAGAAGATACGGTGGTGGGCTTTTTCCCCGCCGATCATTGGATTGCCGATTGCGATAAGTTCGAGCAAACCTTAAAAGCAGCCGCTGAGCTTGCCAACCGTCGAGATGCGATCGTCACCTTGGGTGTGAAGCCCGGTTATGCCTCTACGGGATACGGATATATCGAACAAGGGGAAGCCATTGGCGAGTTTGGATCTCTGGGGGCCTATCGGGTCGATCGCTTCACCGAAAAACCTGACACCGCCACCGCTCAAGAATTTTTAGAAACCGGTCGATTTAGCTGGAATAGCGGAATTTTCGTCTTCCGGGCGGGGGTTGCCCTCGCCGAGTTGCGAACTCACGTCCCCGAACTGATGCAGATGCTCGAAGAACGGGGAGTCGAAGCGTATCCCGAATTACCCAAAACCAGTATCGACTATGCGCTGATGGAAAAGACGGATTTAGCCTACGTGCTGCCGGTGGCCTTTGGATGGGACGATTTGGGAGATTGGAACGCGATCGAACGGTTGATGAAAGGGGACGAACCCAATGTCGAACTCGCCAACCACGTCGGACGGGATACGGAAGGGGCGATTCTCTATGCCAGTAACGATCGCGATGTCATCGTTACCATTGGTTTGGAAGATGTACTCGTCGTTCGCGATGGCGATGTGACTTTGGTGGTGAAGAAAGAGCGCACCCAAGACATCAAAAAAATCCTCAGCGCCGTGCGGGATAATCCCAAATACGCTCACTTGCTATAAGGCAAGACTGAGGGAAGCTCTCGGAAGCCAAGAGAGGACGGGGAGAAAAATAGATGCGCGCATGTGAGATCGGAGTGTCCTAACTTCACTCAATACAGCGATAAATTCGGGATTCAAAATTCTCCCCTTTTGCGAATTCCGAATTCCGCGCCTCCGAATTCTTCATGTACGGACATTCGCCATTGTCCTGTTTTTTACATTTCGTTACATTATCAGTAGGTCAGGAGATGACGAATCGGCAAGCTCGTGGGGCGTACCCCCGAGAGACTAAAATAGGAGTCTACACCGATTCAGCCTTGCCCAATCGAAATTAGAGGAGGCGCAAATGAACGGCACCTTTCGCGTGGGGAACCTGTTCGGCATCCCCTTTTACATCAATCCATCCTGGTTTTGGATTCTGGGATTGGTGACATTGAGCTACGCAGGTCGACTCGCACTGCAATTTCCGGGACTCGGCGATGCCATCCCCTGGTTCCTCGGGTTCGTTGCGGCCCTGCTGCTTTTTGCCTCGGTACTCGCCCACGAATTAGGGCATAGTTTTGCCGCCATTCAACAGGGAATTGAAGTCAAATCCATCACCTTGTTCCTGTTTGGGGGTCTGGCGAGTTTAGATCGAGAATCGAAAACCCCCGCTCAAGCATTTTGGGTGGCGATCGCCGGTCCAGCCGTCAGTTTGGCATTGTTTGCATTGTTTGCCTTCCTCGGCAGCAGCCTGCCGGTATCCGGACCAGTCGCCGCAATTTTTAGCCTCCTGGCTTCCATCAATCTGGTCTTAGCCTTGTTCAATCTGATTCCCGGCTTACCCCTCGATGGCGGCAATATCCTCAAGGCGATCGTTTGGAAGATTACCGGCAATCCCTACAAAGGCGTGGTCTTTGCCAGTCGCGTCGGTCAAGCTATCGGCTGGTTGGCGATCGCGTTTGGCACAATTCCCCTACTCTACGGTATCTATAGCGGACTGTGGACGGCGTTGATCGGCTGGTTCTTGCTGCAAAATGCCGGACGTTCGGCACAATCGGCAACCCTGCAGCAGAAACTTTCGGATCTGACGGCTGAAGATGCGGTGACGCCCGATAGTCCGATCGTGCCGGCAAGCCTATCTTTACGGGAATTTGCCAACAATTTTATTATCGGACGGCGGGAATGGCGGAAGTTCCTAGTCACTGACGACGACGGTCAACTCCTCGGAGAGATCGAAATCGATCGCATGAAAGACGTTCCCACCTCCGATTGGCCTCGCATTCGGGTGGAAGAATTGACAAACCCCGTGGAATTGTCGAATACAGTTAAATTCGATCGCTCTCTCCTCGAAGCGGTGAACCTATTGGAAGAGAAAAAACTGCTCGAATTACCCGTTGTGGGAGAAAATGGTGCAATTTTAGGAATTTTGGAAAAGGCAGCCGTCATTCGCCTGCTTCAGAACGATACCCAAGCCAATCCCGCTTAAATCTCGATTTTGGACTCGGTTATTGGGTAAAATCCACTCTCTCAATTGCCTCCCTCAGAATGACTTCGTTCTGAGGGATTTTTGTTGGAGAATATCGCAGATATAGCAGTAGCCATATCGCTTAGAGCACAAGTGACTTTAGACGAAGGGGGCTTCGGGGGAAAGACCGCGGGTTAATTACACAATTGTCCGGCGTTTTCCGAACCGCCCTGGCGGTTGCTATACATGATTGCTGCAAGCATTGATATCAAGCTCGGTTAAGTCCTGATAGCCGTATTCAGTCCCGTTAGGACAATAGTACGAAATAGTGCGAGTATCTTGCTCGCATTCCCAAAAATCGTATCGATGAAAATGTTCTAATAAACGTCAGTACTGGTTTTCGACCAACTTTCAGAAACTGACAGAAACGCAAAAAATAGGGCAAGCTCAATTTACCCTATCCACATCAGTCGCTTCAAATTCTAGTCGATCGCTCAGCGATCTCTACCAAACATATTCTTCTTGAAGCAGGGTATTTCCTTCATAAATGCTTAAAGAAACACCATTGACAATATATGTATAATTTCCATTCACGGCAACATAACCCGTCCCCTCTTCGACGTAAGCCGGAATAGTAATATAGTTTCCGCTACCTTTTTCAATCCCGTGATAGTACAAGCCGTCCGCAGAGCAAATATAAATCCAAAAACCGCTCGTTTCGTAAAAAGAGACCAATGGCGAGCCACCCGCACTATCGGGACAATAGGATTGGGCAAGCTGTAGCGGAGTTGTCTCGTTTTCGGCAACGCTGCGATCGCTATTGAGGGTTGCCGCCCCAGCAGAAGGACTCAAAAAGAACAAGATACTCGCACTCAAAGTAGATAGCTTCCAAACCAACTGATTCTTCATGGGATTTGACAGAAAAGAAGGGAACTGGCTAGCTTATTCTTTATACTTAAAGATGAAAAATAAGCTTAAAAATTTGGCTTCTTCAAGTAAATAGGGCTTGCTGAATAACTCTAGAAATTAGGGGTTGTGAGCAATTCGATCCTTTTTCTACCCAGGGAAACCACGACCATCGCACTTGATAGCTCAAAGAACTAATTCTGTCGCGATCCAATGTCTGGATAGATGGAGAAATTTAACTAACCAACCGACGCTAATTCAAGGGGTTTATCCCCTAAATTGGCAAGAGCCGACTTATTCAGCAATCCCTAAATAAAAACATCAAGAACTAGAAAATTTATTTTAAGTTAATCTACGATTAACGCTAGTTTTTGGAACTTAAGTAGTGCATTTTTCCCTGATACTTCCATGTTATTTCTGGATTTTTTTAATGTCAACAAATCTCTCAAGAACGAAAAAATATTAAATTGACGATCGGGGTTTTCCAAGCTGTAGCCATTGAACCCTTTCATCGAATTGGGAAGCGTACAACTCAATCGAAGAGTCGGCATCAATTCACCTCATTTTGTAACGAAAAGTAACGAAGGACGGGAGTAGAAATATCCGGCAATCGACTCAGCGTGCCCACTGCTGCAAAATGTACTCGTAGAATCGATCGACCATCACTCGTTTCATCATCTGAATTTTCCGTCCCCCTGGCTGCACCTTTGTTCGTCCCTGACTGCATCCAGTTGTGACGATCGCCGTTTCCACTTCTTCGAGCTGATATAACTGGGGACGAGCTAGATATGCCGTAGCCAATACATCCCAGAAATAATAATCTTGGGGAATCGCGAGGGCGTAACATTGTCCGGCGAGATCCGAGAGGGGATAGCGACGCTGTCCGGCAATCCGACGCACGAACTCGGACGTGACGGGAACGGTGTTGGTGATATCCAACGAACACAGTACGATGGGAATTTGGGTTTGCCAAACGCGAGCGACGGCGATTGGGTCCCAAAATGCATTCCACTCCGCCGAGCCATCGTGTCCCGGTTCCCACGCCGATTCCACATTTCCCGGTACGTTCAGCGCGCCCCCCATCCATACAATTTTCTCGATTTTGGCTTCGATCTCCGGTGCCAGATCTAAGGCGGCGGCAACGGTGGTGAGGGGTCCAGTAACCATCAGCGTTACCGGGGCAGTTGCCTCTCGTATCGCCCGCACCATGAATTCTTGCCCCGATTCTGCCAGCAAGGGGGTTCGGACTTCTCCACTTTCGTTAAGAATCGGTAAATGGTCGATAATATAGGAATCTCGGCGGTAGAGAGGGGGAAACGGGTTGATGCCCCGGACGGTACTGGCGGCAACGGGAATCTCGGTTCGATCGAGCAAATCCAGAATTTTGCGCGTCACGCCAACAGCCGGTTCGATGTAGCAGTCAGCCGGAGTCACCACAATACCGATGGGGTCTACATTATCCATGGTCATCATCAGCAAAACCGATAGATAATCGTCAATACCACCATCGTGGTCGAGGAGAACGAGGGATTTGGACATTGCGCGACAGGGTTGCTCGATCGGTTTGCGTTACCCTGTTAGCCTATCAAAGTTTGAAATTGAACTTTCAATTTCGCATTTTTCCGGTCTGAAAATCCCCGAACTCGAATAACATGACGCAACCGCAAAAAAATTTAGTCGTTCAGGTGGTGCGAGTACCCATTGGATTCATCGCTGGGGCAACCTATCCCTTCCAAGCTTTCGTAATGATGCTTCGCAATCCCAAGTTATGGGGGTACATTCTATTTCCCGTTGTGGTCAATGCGATCGTCTCCATTGCTCTATACGTGGGTCTGTTATTGCCGGGTTTGAAGGGAATCGATCGCCTGACTCTGACGCTGGCAGACCGTTTTTCTCCACTTTTAACCGACTTACCCCGTTGGTTGAGTTGGCTGGTCGTTCTCGATAACGTCTTCGAATTCCTCTTGCAAATCGTCCTCGTTCTCGGGCTATTCCTACTGACGGGGTTCGTCCTGGTACAGTTCGGGACGATACTGGGTTCCCCTTGGTACGGTCAACTTTCTGAAGAACTGGAGAAACTGCGGTTGGGAGAGTCTTTCGTTGCCCCGACGGGGGGGTTGGGGAATGCCGTGCGAGATATTTGGCGGGCGATCGCGTTCGAGTTGAAAAAGTTATTACTCGCAGCCGGTTTGGGACTGCTCTTGCTGCTACTAAATTTCGTACCGCTACTCGGAACGATCGCTGCGAGTATGGGTGGCATTGCGATCGCTGCTCTGACTGTCGGTTTAGACTTTTTTGATGCTTCTCTCGAACGCCGTCGCTTGCGGTTTCGAGAGAAACTGACAACGCTCTTGACTCAGCTACCCGCCAGTGGAAGTTTCAGCTTGGCGTGCTTCTTTTTATGTGCCATTCCCGTGGTGAACTTCCTCACCATTCCCCTTTGCGTTGCGGGAGGAACGCTATTTTTCTGCGATCGCATCTGGCCGACACGCTTTGCTAGTGGAGGTGAAGTTCGATCGCAAACAAAAGCCCCTTAATTTGGACGGACGAGCTGGGAAGATCGGGGTAACCGTGGGAGCGTCTCACTCTGATTAAGAAGGTGCCCCCACCATGGTTTCCTCAAAGCGATCGCCGCAAGTCTTCAGTCCGGTGACTTTCAGACCGCACCGACCAAAGCAGTGCCTTTCACCGGCTCGTTGCTCGTCATGTAACGCAGGACAGATGCGATGGTTTCTTCTTTCACCCATCCTTTGCGAACGGCCATTTCTCCAAATCGCAAGTTGGCTTGACGTTGCTCGGCTAAAATTTCGTTAATTTGCCGATCGGTGAGGAGTTTCGCCCGCTTGAGATAATGTCCGAGAGGTTGGAGTCGTCCGTTTGTAGTGACTCGCGGTAAGTACTCGGCAAAAAAGTCGATGGTTTCGGGTTCCAACCATCCTCGGTTGACGATGATTTCACCAAAGCGCAAACCCGGTTCCTGAGTTTGTTGGCATTCGAGGGCAAAAGCCACTTGTTCCTCAGAAATCAGACCGGCATCTCGCAAAATTTGACCCAGGGGAGTTCCAGCCAAAGCGGGTTCGAGTGCGGGGTTGAAGGGAGCTTGATAGAGGTTGAGTCTTTGCTGGAGCAATAGCCAGAAAAAGGGCAGATCCTCTACGAGATAGCGCTTCCAAAGCCGCTTGGGTTCGCTCTGGAGTCGGTACAACCATTCGAGTCCCCACTCACTCATCCATTCGGGAGAACGGGGTTTTTCTCCGGCCTCAAAGTCGATGGAAGCGCCAATGGCAAGGAAGGTTTTGATATTTTTGAATTGACGGTGGTACTTCGCCACCCAGTTTTCTTGTTTCGGTGCGCCAACACCAATGGCGAGTACCGTCGCGCCCGATTCATTGATGCGATCGATAATTTGCTGGCATTCTGACTCGTTCTTCTCAAAACCAAATGAGGGAGAGTAAGCGTCGATTACGATTTCCCAGCCGACTTTCTCATTAATTTTTTCTTTGGCCTTGAGAGCAACCCCTTCAGCCGCTCCGAGCAAAAATATTTTTGTATCTTTCTTATCTTTGCAATGGTTATAGAATTCGGGAAGTAAGTCCGAGCCGGAAATTTTTTCTTGGATTGGAGTGCCGAGTAACTTCGAGGCGTAAATTAAAATTTTGCTATCGCACACTCGATAGGTTGACGCTTGATAAGTCTGATAAAATTCTCGATCCTTTTGCAACTTAACGAGATGATCGACATTCGGTGTAAATACAATTCCACCTCGACGATCGAGTTTTTCAAGTAACTCGTTCATCGTCAAGTTATCGATGTCAACATTTAGAAGCTGAACTTTATCCACGGTTTCCATACTGCTGTCTAACCCCGAGCCTTTCGATCCATTTCGATCGCTTTTGCTCTGATGTAAAGTAATAATCTTGCAATCCAGTTTATCGAATTTTGACATCGAAAAATTAAAGTTTTCGATAAGAAACGATGTGGATCTAGCGAAAGTTACTTATCATTCGAATAGAACTCGATCTGTCTAGACTCCGTGTATTTACGCTCAGTAAGTTTACGTAGATAGAGAGTTCTTCCCTTCAGGGGTTTCTCCCCTTATGATAGCAAATGATGAGTTGCCATGGGGGACAAACCCAATGCTCTCGGGCTGGAATCCTCGTTTTCAACCCACTCACGAGTCCACTGGGTCTTTTGCCGATCGCCAGAATTCTGACCTGAAAACGAAGGTTGCGACCCCATGAGTTGGACGAATCTCAGTTGATGCTGCAAAAGCGTCGCGTCTTGACAAATTTTGGCATGGTGAAGCGTTTATCTGCTTTTATCGCGCCTTTCTCGAGTATTTTTAACCGGTCTTCCGACCCGCACCAACTACTATCAAATCATTCCGAATCCAGACTCAAGAATCTCAAACTCACTCGCCAAAGATTTTAGATTTTCTCCACGACCTTATTTATATAGCAGTTCGCGCCGGTATCATTACAAATTTTCAGTCATGGGGAATCGGGAATGGGGAATGAGAAATGGAAAATACTTATTTCTTCGATTTGTGTAAATAACGTCAGTTTTGGATAAGACTGTTTCAGGTAATGGTGGGGAACGGGGAACGGGGTCGGGGGGAATGGGGAATGGAGTCGTTTTCTCCCCAGCCACCAGATGTCACCAGTATTGTCGCCTCACTTTCAGGAGGCTTGCCGACTGCGCGAACGTCACCTATCGTCGGCATCCCAGCGACACGACCGCATCAAAACTGACGTTAAATCAACTGATAACGAAGCGCTATAGCAGTCGCCACGATAGCATTTCATAGCACCAGACAATTGTGCGAGCTGACTGATGTCTTCTCCCCCTGCTCCCGAGAGCAAGGGAAGCCCTCCTTCACGAGTTTCCTAATTGCTCTGACGAGGGCTATAGTCATTCTGAATAAAAGTGGTACAGTTTCAGAGTCGGATCGACCCGAATAATCGAGGTTTCCGTGAATCCTGGTGTCCCATTCTTATTCGGAATGACTATATACTTCTCTCCTAAGCAGTATGGCGACTGCGAGCGAGCCCGATCTCGCTCTGGCTGACGGCTTAAACGCTCAAACCAAAAAACCATGCCGATCGAGCGGGTTCACTCGGAGTATTTAGCCAGCAATTCATGGAGATAGTCGAATCCATCGACACCAATTTCAGCCACAAGAGACGATCGAGCTTGCCCTAAGAAATCTTGAAATCGATCGTCCCCAATTTGTCCGCGCAGGATGGTTAATAATCCGGCGGACTGCCGCCACTGGGCAGAGTCAATTTGCTCTAATAAATACATTCCCAAGCAACCGGTGGCAATCGCTTTTTCTAGATTCTGCAAACCGTAATAGGCTTCGGCTAAATAGGCAAAATTCAAACCCCGCAAATAGAAATCTCCCGACAGTTGCGCCGCTTCGAGTCCCCGATTTAAATGCTCGATCGCCTCGGAAAATCGCGATAAGATAACGCAGGCGATCCCCAAACTGTTCGAGCACAGCGCCTGGCTTTGACGATCTTGTAGTTTCTGGGAAAGTTCCAACCCCTGCTGTAAATACTCGATCGCCCGTTCGTATACCTCGGGTTCCATCTGTTCGAGTTGGTGCGCCGAAAAGACCTCGCTGTAGCCCAAATTCGCCAGTGCATTCGCCATCCCGATGCGATCGCCCACCTGCCTGGCCAGAATCAGCGCCCGTTGCGCGTAGCCCACTGCCTCGCGATATTCCTTTTGAGCGGCACAGATGCGGCTGAGGTGGTTTAAACTGGCAATTTCACAGGGGCGATCCTCTGCGGTGCGGGCAATTTCGAGGGCCTCTCGATGGAACGTCGTCGCCCGATCGTAATTCCCCAGGGCTTTTTGAGAATAGCCCAACAGCGTCAGCACTCTTGCCTTCTCCTGCGTGCCTTCCACCTGACGCAACGGCAGCGCCAAATACTCCCAAGTATTCTCGAGGCGATCGCCCGCGAACGAGGCAAAAACCCCACCATAGAGCGGAAAATCATCCCGTTGGGCAAACCGGCGCAGAATTTGCAACATCATTTGAAAACAACCTCGACCCAAGGACGATCGCCCGACAGCCTCGAATCCCTCCGACAGTCGCCCCCAAATTCCGGCAAAAATTAGATAGGTACTTAAAGAAAGTCGCTTCCCCATCTTCACGTCGTAGGGTTGTTTGTCGAACCAGACCACTAACGTGCGTTGCAACCCTTTCAACAGCAACACCAGTTCCAACCAAGCTTCGATGCTGACATCGCTGTAGGGAACCCCATCTTCCAAAGCACGATCGCCTGCAAGGTTGGCAAACAGTTGCTGGGGAAAATAGCTGCTGACTTTTTTCGACCACGTCGCCCAGGGCTCTCGGGCGGTTGCAGCCCCACCAAATCCCAAAGAGGCACCGGCATTGTTGTAAATCCAGCTAATGGCATCTCCCTCCATTCGCGCAAACGCCTCCAACCCCTGCGTCAATCCCCGAGACAGTTCCTGGAGTTGGCGATCTCCTCGTGTTTGAGCTTCTGCTTGCAGCGATCGCGCCAATTGGCGAATTTGTTCGGAGTTTAGAGGTTGCTCTTGGTTGGGATCGAGGATTTTTAACATCATTTGAGGGCGATCGTCCGGTTCTACCTGGAGAATTTGACCGGTTGCTGTTGAAATCGCCGCATTATCCTGATTTTCTTGCTGCCATCGCTGCCACTGACCCTCGATCGTTTGCAATGCTTTGAGAATCCGAGAGGCTTTGATTTTCGTCGCCAGTTGGGCTTCGGTACTGGCCGTGCGTTCGGCCAGACAGCGTTCGAAGATTTCCCCGGTTCCCGCTCGAATTTCCCGTACCAACCGTTGGTAGACCTGTTCTTTCGAGCGAATTTTACCTTGAAGGGTTGTTTCAACGAGGCGATCGATAACTTCAAAGTAGCGATCGCGCGGGGAATCGGGATTAGAATTTGTCATCGGATTCGCGATGGGGTCTTCGGGAACAGAAATCGAGTTTACCAAGGAGAACCCACCATCGCAAACCCCGCCCAATAGTAAGGGTGGGAGAAATTCCGGCCGTCCCAGTTGCCCAATTCAGTGGGGAGGGGAACCCCAACATCCGGGGCGATCGCCAATTGACCCCCTTCGACGAATACGTCCCCCCGCAGCATCCTCAATTGTGCTTGCCGCAGGGCTTCGGCTTTGATGGGAGCTTCTTTGAGATAGCGGTAAAACTGACTCATCAGGGCCAGGGATCCCATATCGCTGACTTTCCACAAACTGGCCAGGGCTGACTTCGCCCCCGATCGCACCGCCAACCCCGCAAACCCCAACTCCGCATACTCGTCTCCCACGGCCGTTTCGCAGGCACTCAGCACCAGCAACTCCACCACTGGGGGAGCGTACCACTGGGCTTGCCGCAGTCCGTCGAGGGAGAGGCGATCGTCCCAGAGTTGAATGTAGGCTTCGTGCCGTCGGGCGGGATCGAATTGAGCGTGGGTGGCCAGATGAACGATACTGAAGTTTTGTTCCTGGCGGCGGGCGATTAAATTTTCCAGGGTAAAGGCTTCATTGAGAAAGGCTCGACCCGGCCATAGACCCCCAGAGGAATGGTTTTGGGGAAGGAGATCGGATTTTTGCACGCGATCGGTTTCCGGAGAAAAGTCTTGCACCACATCGCCAATCAGCAACGATAATTCCGAAGGGACAGCTGGGAGGGGTTCGCCATCGGAGTGAGGAAATTCCGACGCACCCATGGCCAACACGCGAGCGTCTCGTACTGTTTTGTACTGGGTGTTGGTTAGGCTGAGGCTGGGTACGGAACCGATGCTGTAGCGTTCCACGAGAAATTGTCGGCCATCGTGCAGTGCCGCGAGGGGAACCTGCCGCAATCCCGCATCCATTGAGTAAATGAGGGTGTCAATACCCAGACTCGCTAACTCGTCTTCGAGAGGTCGCACCAGCCAGTGATACAGTTCCTGAGCTAGGGGTAGATAGCTATTGGATCTGGGGGAGTTGAGATTGTTGAGGAAGATACGCACGGTATTGCGCAGGCGATGGCGTTCGAGATCGACGGTTTTAACGATCGGCGGTCCCTCGGGAACCACGAGCACCAGGTTGAGTTGTTCGCCACGTCCGGCATGGGGATGGGAGAGTTGGCTTTTGGGCAGGGTTAAGGCATAGATAATGGCGGATTTTTGCCCCGTTTGAGTTTCGATGGTGTTGAGGGTATTGCGCATCGTCTCGACGGAGATATCTCGGACGGCATTGTGCGTGCCATCTTCGCGTTCCTCCAAATAAGCCTCAAATTCGGCTGCGAAGAGTCGATCGATTTGAGCGACGGCATTCTCTATTTGCTCTGAATCGCCACTCGCGAGGTTATCGGCAATGGCGCTCTCAATGGGTGTGTCGAATCCGGCACCGCTGCCAACCCTGGTTGGGAGTTGAGTATGGGTAAAATCTGTGGGGGTGGCCTCCGGTTCGCTCTCCTCGGCTTCTACCACGGAGGGGCGATCGACTTCTGGAGATTCTTCCCGAGTGTCGGGACGCTCTGCGGCTGGAACATCAGGCGTGACGGAGCGATCGGGTGTTGCTGGCGTTCTTGGAGTCGTGGCGCGATCGCCCGAGGGGGAACGGCGACGGGTTGACTCTAGCGATACAGTGGGGGATGCCGTTTCTGAAGGTCGATCGTCGCTGGGTGGTTCCGAGGTGACTTCAACTTCTAATACGGATTCTTCCTCTGGCAGTTCCGGCGTAAGGGCAATAGTGGAATCCGTGGAGGGTAAACTCCAGATAACATCTTCAGGGGTTTCGAGATAGGGCAGTCTCAGGGAAATGGCGCGATCTGCTTCCGTGCTAGTCCAGGAGAAGGAAACGGCTTCGGCTGCGGTATTTGCAGTAATGGAGAGTTCCCCGTTCAATAATTCGGCGATTCGCCAAGCCAGCGTGAGGCTGGTTGCGGCGACGGACTCGGGCAACACATCTAAATCCAGTTCGCTATCTGTAGCGGGGTTGAATGTGACGCTCCAATCTACATCGAAATTGGGAGAATTCTCCGATGGCAAATCGGGTTCTGGGGAAGTTTCCGGTTCGGTGTCTGGAGCGGTTTCGGTTGGTTCGGGTTCGAGTCCGGTTTCTGGGGGCAGTTCGGGTTCTTGGGGGATCTCTGGAGGCGAATTCGGTTCAGGGGTTTCATCGAGAGGTGGCGAGACTTCAGATTCGATCGGATTCTCAGAATCGAGATCGGGGGGATTAACATTCGGATCGGGTTCTGGATCGATCGCATCTTCTTCGGGCGGTAAGGCTGGCGGGTCTGGATTCACCGCCACATCGGAGTCTGTATCTGTATTCTCCTGACTTGACCCGTCCGATAACGGGTCTGAAATGCTATCTTCGATCGGGGTTTCTGGATTATCGGTTTCTAAATTTTCCCCATCGTCGATGCCAAAATCTTCATCTAGATTTGGATCGGGATTCAAGTCTGGATTTTCATCTGGATTTGGATCGTCGATTTCCAAGGGTGGATCGCTCTCGGGAGATGGATCTTGAAGATGGGGAGGCACATCTGGATCGGGATTGTCCGGTGCGGGGGGGTCGTTGATGGTTATGGGTTCGTCAATGGAGACGATCTGTAATTGCTCCCCATCGCGAACTTGGGTAAACAGGTAGCTGGCGATCGGATTGAAGGTTTCTTCGGGTTCCATCCCACGGGTAATTGCCCCAGTTGTTCCGTTAGTCGTTCCATCGCCAACACTAAACGGGACGATGCCATCTCCGCCGTGGCGAATGACGATCGAACCGCCTTCCAACAGACCTGCCGTGGAAATACTGGCGGCAATGCCATTGATATCGACAAACGAACCCGTTGCCTGGAAGAAATGAGTGGCGGAAATATCGACATCGCCACCGATACCGGCTGCACTTTGGGTATTAATTTGACTGAGCTGAATATCTCGAGCGTGGAGTAAGAGATTTCCGCTATTTTCTGGATGAGAAGTATTGAGTATATTGGCGACTATATTCCCATTTTCGCTATTTAAAATAATACCCGAATTTGCGGTTATATTTTGTAAATTAATATTACCTATGGTTGTAATGTTTATGGGGTTCGTCTCGCTGAAGATTTCAGCTTGAATTTCGAGATTGGACAGGGGAATTTCCGACCCGATCGCCCCATCCAAGATGACGGTTCCCCCATTGGCAATGACACTCAAATCGAACGCTCCATCAATAGTATTCATGAGTTGAATGGCGCTTTCGAGGGTGTTGGGTTCAGTCACGGAGATTGAGATATCGCTGGTAATTTCAGTGGGGGCGTTTAAAAGAATTTGATTTTGATTTGTATATAGATTTTCCCGCAACGCAATCCCATCGCTAGATTCGATCGAAATGCTTCCCCCGGAAAGTGATAAAGAGCGCGCGTCAATTGTGGAAAGCGTCACTTCATCGCCGCCCCGAATCGTAACATCTCCACCTACTCCATTGGCTGCCGTAAAAACGGCTCCAAATAAGCCGATCTCGCCCTCACCTTCAATGGAAACATTACCGCCATCTCCCACAAATCCACCCAATAAAATCGGACTCGAATCTGCCGAACCCAAGGTAATACTTCCCGTGGCCTCAAGGGTTAGGTGACTGCCATTATTGCTCGCCAAACCGATAATTCTGCCGGGGATTTCGATCGCCCCACCACTGACGATCTCGATATTGCCACCATCGTTTGCCCCCGTCGCTACGATATCGGTTGCGAAAATGTTGCCGCTTTCCGTCATCAGGGCGATCGCGCCGCCATCTCCAACAATCGAGGCGGTATTGAGATCCCCCGTCGAGATCGCCCCCAATCCAGTTTCGACTTCGATCGAACCGGCGATCTCTGCCGCCTGGGAAAACAGATCCCCCGTGGTAATATCGCCATGGGTCGTTCTCAGGGAAATCGCGCCGCTATTCCCCGCCCCAGAATTCGCCGTCACATTTCCGATGGAAATCGCCCCATCCTCGGCCGCTAGGGAAATTGCCCCACCAGCGGCACCTTCCGCTTCGCTCACCGAGAGTAAATCTCCAGCGATCGCATCCCCCTGAGTACTTGTCAGGGAAATCGACCCCGCATCCCCCGCGATCCTCGACGTGTCGATGTTGCCGGCGACAATTTCTGCCCCGGAAATTTCAATATTGCGTCCTGGGGCCGCGATCGATTCCCCGGCATCCATCGAAAACGAACCCATAGAATCCCCGTCAGAATCAGCCACAAAGGCGATCGCCCCCCCATCGGGCACGAAACTCAGAGAGACCCCCGGCGCGATCGTAATCTCGTTGGTCGCCTCCACTCTCACCTGGGCCGCCTGATTTTCCAGAATTGCCGCATCGAGAACGGTCAAATCCGAGATTTCCCCAAAAAAAGGAGCGCTTTCGGGATCGGTGGCATCCTCCATCTCCTCTACGTCCATGTTCTCTGGGTCGATGTCCTCTACCGGAGTTCGGGAAATGAGGATATTTTCCGGATCGAGTAGCAGCGTGCCCCAGATACCGCCAGCGGCACTCACATCCACGATGCCATCGAAGACGAGGTGATTTCGACTGGACACTTCGACAAAACCGCCACGGGAGGGTGTGGGGTATGGGGTGTCGGGTGTTGGGGAAGAACTGCCACGAGCGCTAATATTCCCGAAAAATTGGGTGGAGTCATCGGCCCAGAGAATAACTCGTCCGCCATCCCCGTATTGGAGTGCATCGGCAAAAATTGAGGTATCCGCATCCACGAAAGTCACCTGCGCGTTGGGAAGGATACCTTGAGGGCGACTTTCGCCACCGATAAAGATATTCCCCCCGCCACCGACACCGGAGGCATCGAGGGTCGCATCGAGTAACGCGACGCGATCGCCTAAAATTTGCAAGACCGGCGGGGTTGCCAGAGGTGAGGAATCGTTAGAAACATCGATCGTCCCAGAAATAACCGTCGTTCCCGGTTGGGGTGGAATTTGCACCGGCGACCCGACCAAACTCAAGCTTCCATCTGGGTGGATGGCAACCTGACTCGCTTCGGAAAGATTGCTCCCCCCCGCAAGCAGTTGGGGTAGGGAAAGGGGATCGATCGCCCCAGTCCCTGGAGAAATTGGCGTTTCTGGATTGACGATGACTTCCAAATCCAGCAGGTTTCCCGGCGCGCTGAGGCGAATCCAAGTTTCTCCAGTAACCCCCGCCACGGTGACGTTTCCTCCCGGCGCGTGTAGTTCGCCAGTATTGAGGATGCTGCCACCCATGAGGCTCAATTGCCCCCCAGCCGGAACTGATAAAATGCCGAAATTGGCGATCGCCCCCACCTCTGCGGAGGCAAAATTAAATCCTGTAGGCGCACCCACCAACAGTTCCCAGTTCGCATCGCCAACGGCATCGAACCAGTTGCCGCCGCCAAAACCAATTCCCGTTGCTGTCGTGGCGGTAAAGTCTGCCGGGACGTTGAGAGTCGCACTCGGGCCGAAGATCATCCCGGCTGGGTTCATCAGAAAAAGATTGGCACTGCCTCCAGAGACTTGGAGTAAGCCGTTAATTATCGAGGCTTCTCCTCCCCGAATCCGTCCGAGAATATTTTCGAGTTCGGGGTTGGCTAGAAATATCGCCCTTTGTCCCTCGTCGAGATTGAAGCGATCGAAACTGTGGAATAAGTTCTCGCCGTCTGAGGAAACGCGACCCCCTTCGATCGTAAATTCATCGCCGGAGGGGGTGACCGTGGTTCCTGTTCCATCGTCAGCCGGGGTGATGGGTTGGGCGAGAATTCCTGGGTTGGAAACAACACCGGGAACAACGCTAGAGAAAATCACAGTCAAGGGAAGCCACAGCCACCGTTCGACGGCTCGAGATCCGGATTTCATGGCATCAAAAAGGGGTAGACGAGCGTTAAAGACTAAACATAGCGAATATGCAGGCGATCGATCGTTTTAGTAAAGATATATGACAGCCGTGGCGATCGAGGGTTCGGTTGTCTGGCCGCTCGAATGTATTTTATCGCTGTATTTCGCTTGATTCGGACAGATAGATAACAAGTAACGTAATAGATCGCTTAATCTTCCAAAAGATTACATCCGAGGAAGAAAGGAATTTAGATGCCCAGTCACTGGGTTACTTCCGACAACGCTGTCCGTGGCATCAATCGGTCTGGTTATCCCCGAGCTTCTTAAAATTCCGGTAGAAACTGGTTGGGTTCTCAAAAGTTGTTCCTTGACGGGTCTGAAGAAGATTGACCACGACGAACGTTCTCAAACTCCACAAAGCATTTAAAATTACGAATCAAGCCAATTTAAATTACAAAAATTTAGAACGTTTGGAACGGCAAGAACGATTTATTTGCGATCGACAAGGTATGATGCTGTCCGCACAGAATGAAGGTCGCGAGTAGGGTCGCCAGGAAGCGCAAATGGAAATTGCCCGTCAATTACTAATGTACTCGATCGTGAGATCGTTGCGAGCAAAACTCAATTCTCTGTTGAAGCGGCGATCGATTTGCGATCGCAAAACCGATAACTGACAATTTTTTGTAGACCAAAACAACATTTAATCGAGCTTGGACAAATTCAAAGAGTTTTTCGCCGCCGGTCCTCCTCGCAGAACTGAAATTTTTTGCAACAATTCTTGGGTGACATTTCTAAAGGCTTTTGCCCCCCCACATCCGGGTTCTGTTAAGACCACCGGCTTAAAACTATCCACGGCTTTCGATACATTCACGTCCATCGGGACGGTGGTTTTAAAAATTTGAGCGGCGTTGAATTCTTGACGCACTCGCTGCATCACTTTCTGGTAGTATCGACCGGCTAAAATATTGCGCGACATGGTAAAAACAATACCAATGAGCTGCGTTTGTTCTTTGCGATCGGCTTGGTGGGTTTCAATTAACCGTTTCACTTGTCGTTCTAGCAATTGAATGCCAATGTAGGATAACGGTTCGGGTTTGGCTGGAATTAAGTAAAAGTCGCTATTGACCAAACTACTGCGAGTAATAATATTATAGCTGGGGGCGCAGTCTAAAAGAATAAAATCGTATTGGGGAACGACCGATTTTAAAATGCCTTGCAACAAGTCATCTTCAAAACTATCCCAAACCGTTTGAAAATTATTACCTGGATTGCGCATCGCCTTTTTATACATCGTTTCGGCGACGATAAAATCGTTATACAAATCGATATCTCCCGGCAAGATATCGATCCCCGTTAACGTTCCCGCATAGGGCTGAATCACATCTTCGACCCCGAGATGGTACTGGGGATCGTTGGTAATTGCTTTATGAATCAGAGATTTGAGGGTTCGCTGTTCTTTACGCAGTTTCGCGAACTCCGTCGGCGGCATCAGCGATAGAGTTGCACTAATTTGCGGATCGAGATCCACGACAAGAACTCGTTTGCCATGATCCTTTGCCAGACAAGTGGCAAGGTTGACTGTTAGTGTCGTTTTGCCAACCCCCCCTTTCATATTGGCGGTCGAAACAATATATCCCATCAGCGATTGCTCCCTTGGATAAGCTGTCTGGCTGTTGATGCACCCTTGTGCCTTATAGCGCACAAGAGAGGGCTTCTATCTTCGATTGCCCTAACCCTGGCAGTTATCCTACCAGAAAACTACGGGGGTTTGATTTGTGAGAATTCTCGCGATCTGCGAATTCCCGTTGCGTTTTCTTGAGCGGGGTTAAAGGTTAAGTGAGTGTATGTTGACCAAACAATGTTAACTTTTTTTTAGCCCAGCGCAAGTCAGTGGCGATCGCCCCATTGGATTTTGTGATTTTTGGGCGCGATCGATTTTCAATCCAAACCAATTTTTAAGGAGTATTTTGAATGAGTACGGAACAAGACCCCGTTAAATTGATGAAACAGCAGGTGGGTAAAGCCGCCGCCGATCTCGTGAAGTCGGGTTCGATCGTCGGACTGGGAACGGGGTCGACCACCGCCTACGCGATCGAATTTCTGGGCAAGCGCCTGCAATCTGGGGAACTTTCGGATATTAAAGGTATCCCCACCTCTTTTCAGGCTTCGGTTCTCGCGAAAGAGTACGGCATTCCCCTCACCACCCTCGATGAGGTCGATCGCATTGATATCGCCATCGACGGTGCCGATGAAGTCGATCCCGATAAGAACTTAATCAAAGGCGGCGGGGCGGCTCACACCCGGGAAAAAATCGTCGATGCCCTCGCCGAACAGTTCGTCGTGGTGGTAGATGCGTCCAAAATCGTCGATCGATTGGGTTCGACATTCCTGCTGCCGGTGGAAGTGCTGCCGATGGCGATGACACCGGTGATGCGGGCGATCGAAAAACTCGGAGGCAAACCCACCTTACGCATGGGCGTTAAAAAAGCCGGTCCCGTCGTCACCGATGAAGGCAACTTAGTCATCGATGTTAAGTTCGAGACCCTCGACAACCCTGCAGAAATGGAGAAAACCCTCAATAACATTCCTGGGGTGCTCGAAAACGGACTGTTTGTCGGTGTCGCCGATGTGGTTCTCATTGGGGCGATCGAAGATGGGCAGCCGGTGATTCGCCAGATGTAAGGGTTTGGGGGGAGTGAATGGACAATGGACAACGGATAATGGGCGAGTGTTTACCATCCTCCCCATCACCCGATCTCCGCGTCTCCCAACTATCCTGAGAGGGCGAAGCATTTGGATATATTAGGTATCGTTTCTGTGATGAGATGTCGCCCAAATGCTTTGCCCCTACAGTTCCCCCTCACCGCGTCCGGAGCGTCCGGAGCGTCACTGCGTCTTCTCCAACATCCCTTTCCGAATTCCGAATTCCGCATTCCGCATTCCCAATTCCCCCCGCAGCGCTATAAATGGGCGAATGATGCAAATGATACCAACCGAGACATCATTTTTCCGAGATGCGGATTTTTTCCACGCGCTCAAATCCTCTGTGTTTCCGGAGTTGTTGAAACAAGGGCGGATCGATCGCCAGTTAAACCTCTGGAGTGCGGCGTGTTCGAGCGGTCAGGAACCCTACAGCCTCGCCCTGGTGTTGCAGGCTTATTTTCCCCTACTCGCCACGTGGGAACTAGAATTTATCGCCAGCGATATATCCCTGGAAATGCTGACCAAAGCCCATCGGGGATTTTATACCCAGGCAGAAGTCGATCGCCGCTTGCCCCCGGAATTGCTAACGCGATATTTTCACCAACAGGGCAATGGCTGGCAGATCGATCCATCGATTCGATCGATGGTACAGTTTCGCCCCATTAATTTGCTCGCCCCTTGGCCCCCCCTACCACCGATGGATTTGGTCGTGATGCGCAACGTATTAATCTATTTCGACAAATCTACTCGCCGCCACATTTTGACGAGGGTGCGGCAAATCCTCAAACCCGATGGCTATCTCTTCCTCGGTTCGACGGAAACAACTTTTGGGGTCGATCCCGCATTTGAGTCGGTGAAATTCGATCGGGCGATCGGTTATCGGTTGCGTCCCGAAACGCCTCAATCTGCCCCAAACACGCCCTCGTAATCTTCAATCAACCACTCCGGCAGGCGAGTGCGCGCGTTTTGCACCTTCATCGTTCCCGGCCCGTAGTATAGCATTGCCCCGAGGAAAGCGTTTAAAGCCTGAGGATGAACGAATCCCGCCCCCTGTTGGGTGAGTTGCCCGACGAAGGGGCGATCGGATTCCGGGATAGGTTGGGTTTGAAACCCGCTTTTAAGGAAGACTCGATAGACATTACCCAGTTCTCCTTTGTAAATCGTTTCGAGTTCGGCGGTGGGTAGGCTGAGGAAATACTCCGCGAGTTGTCGCCGTAATTGAGAGAGTTCGGAGGCGATCGAAGTGTTAGACGGATCGATTTCGTAGAGGTTGACGCATCCCAACAGGCGATTGAGATCTGGGGGGGAGACTTCCGAAGATAGTTGAATTGGCCCGATCTCCGGTTTTTGACCGCAGGCAATGGTCGCACAACCCTCGTGATGGGTTAAAGCCACGCGGGCATTTTCCGCCCACACCCGATCGACTCCTGGAAAACCGGCGCGCACATCGTGCAGTGCGAGCCATCCGCCCGGTTTAACCAAGGAAAATGCAAGCTGAAAATCAGGCAACACGTCCTCATATTCATGACCGCCATCAATGAAAATAAAATCGATCTTTTGGTTGCCCACCAGTTCCGACCAACGGCTCAAAATGTCGCGAGAATAACCTTTCAGGGGAGTCACGTAGGCGTCGAGGCGATTTTTCTGGATATTGTCCGTCCAAATTTCAAAGATGTTTTCGGGAAACGATTTAGACCCTTTGAAATTCCACGGATCGATACAGTAGATTTTCCGATTCGTTCCCACACAGGCATAGGCCATCGCGACCGTCGATCGACCCTGAAACGAACCGATTTCAACAATAGTTGCATCTTCGGGCAAGGACTTCACTTTATCGAACAGGTACTTTTCTTGTCCGGGAATTAAAAATCCTTCGATCGCCTCAACGGCGTGTTTGATACTGTCATAGCTTGAAACGGGGGACGCGATAACCGATTCCACCGTCCCGTGCACCATGGCTTCAAACAGACCTTCAAACAATGCCCCCATCTTCTCCCCGTAGGCGCGACTATCCAAAAATGGCGGTGATTGTTGCATCTGCTGTTGGATTTGTTGCCGCTTCTGTTGCCGCAGTTGGGGATTACTTCCCAGGGAAACCGCCAACCGCACGTACTCCTCTTCGTTCCGGGCAATCAGATCGGGGATTTGCAACTCCCGCAACAGCGATGTCGATTGCCGACACCGCAACTCCTCCCCTTCCATCACCACCAAGGGCAAATTCACCCGCAACGGATCGAGGGCGGAAGCGGCACCGGAATAGGGGTAGGAGTCGAGATAGACATCGGCGAGTTCCAGGCATTTGCGAATATCGGCCGGACTGGGAAGGGTGCGGATGAGGACGAGGCGTTTGGCATCGATCCCGTATCGCTCGAAAACAGCTTGCATCCCGTCGTAGAAAGGTTTTTCGAGTTGGGGATGACGACCCCAGTTGGGACCGAAGGGATAGAGAACGAGGATGGAATTGGGGGTGGCGGCGAGGATTTTTGCCCAGGTATGGCGGACTTCGGGGTTGAGTTTGCGACAGTTAGCCCCGGAGATGAAGACAGTGGTTTGCGGCGTTGCCCCCCAACTAGCCCGATCGGGATCGAGCGTTGCCGGACGTTCGGATCCAAAGCGGAAGCAGAGTCCCGATCCCTCGACGGTGACGAGTTTTTCGCGGTAGTAACTCTGGGGATTTGCCGCCGGAATTGAGAGGGTTCCGGCAATGTAGTAGTCGATATGGCGCATTCCCGTAGTGACGGGTTGGGCTAGGGATACGGTTTGGATACGTGCCAATCGGTGCAGGGATAGTAGGGTGATGGGGTAAGACCGCGCAGTGATGTTGCTGCCAATAAACAGAATATCCAAATCGTCAGCGCGAATGGTTTGCACGGCGCGGTTGAGTTCGTTACCCGCTAAATCGATGCATTTATCGGCGCGATCGCGAACGAATTGTTCCGCAGCGGCATCGACAGTGGCAAGGGAATATAAATAGACCTCAAATCGAGTTCGATCGAGATACTCGAATATCGGTAAGCCGGTGAAAGTTTCGGCGCTGGGATAGAAGTTTTGGCACAGGATACCGAGGCGAATTTTACTGCGGTGGGTGGGGCGATTTCCGAAAGTATAGTCGAGTTGATATCCGTTTTGTTTTAAATAACACTCGACAATATCGGCGCGATCGGTTTCGATCTGTTTTAACGTAATTTCCGGGCTGGAATTGGCGCTGAAATAGAGCGGGGTTAAATTCGCGCTATTCACATAGGTAGAGGTGACAGAATTCCAAACGGGATTATCGGGGTTATTTTTGATGTTTTTAGAGATATAGGTCAGCCACTGGGTTAAATAGTGATAGTAGCCATCGACTTCTCCCACTTCTTTAAAGAGACGCGGAGACTCAAACATAAACACCAAATAGTCCTGGGCCAACCAATTGGGAATCGGCGCGCGCTGGT
This sequence comes from Zarconia sp., assembly GCF_057467645.1. NCBI lineage: Bacteria > Bacillati > Cyanobacteriota > Cyanophyceae > Oscillatoriales > Zarconia > Zarconia sp. The sequence continues at coordinate 52,096 of NZ_JBRJXU010000123.1, read as the reverse complement.
ATTTGATTTCGAGTTGATGGGGATAGAAATATAAGGTGGCCGCGAGTAGCGCCCGAATCGCTTCTGGGGCGTCAAAACCTCGGGCAACGGTTGCCGAAATCTGCGCGGTTAATTTTTTCTCGGATTCCGTCAAGCTGACGTTTTTAAACCCACTATTCCACAGTTGGCGATGAACTTTCCCGATCGCCCCGGTATAAGCGGCTTCGAGTTTTTCGGCACTCAAACCCAGCCAATATTCAGCAAGCTGCTGGCGAGATTGACACAAGCCTTGAATCGTGGCTGCCTGGGATGGATTCGCCAAATATTGCTGAATTTGAGTTGCCAGAAGCTCGGAATGTGGTGCGGGAATTTCAAGAAATTGATGAGAGGGAGAATTCGATTGTAAGGCGGTTTTAATCAGTGCTTCTTCAACGCGACGGGCCATATTTGACCATGAGAATTTCTGGGCGCGATCGAGTCCTGCCAACACTAAAGCATTGCGAATCTCTAATTTTTGAACCTCACCCAGGGCATTGAGCATCCCCGCCACATCTCGTTCGCCAATATAAATCACTGCATCTCCCCCCACTTCTGGAATCGAGGATTTCCGACAGGTAATGACCGGACACCCACAAGCCATCGCTTCGAGAACGGGCAATCCAAAACCTTCGTATTGGGAGGGAAATGCTAAAGCCGTTGCCCCTGAATATGCCGCACTCAAATCCTCATCGCTGAGTTGCAGCATATGCACTTTTGTATCGCTAACATAGGATTTAAACTCTTCTTCGAGTTGATTTCCTCCGCCGGTACAAACCACTTCAAAGTCTGCTTTATTTTCCAGTTTTGAGAAGGCTTGGAAAAATAAACCCGCATTTTTGTAGCCTACTCTCATCCCCACTAGCATAAAATAGGGCTTCGAGATAGAATTCTGGCTTTTAAACCGTTCAAGTTCCTGGGAACTGGCGGGCGAAAAGATTGGATTGACGCCACAATGAGCAACGGTAATCGAGTCTTGGGAAATCTGGGGGAAAAAGCGGGTTAAATCTCTTGCCGTACTCTCAGAAATGGTAATATATGATGTTCCATGTTCGAGACCGTATTTCTTCTCCCGCCACATGGGATTATTGGGATCGTACCCGGCAATTTCGGGAATCATGTCATAGGCCATGAACACCGAAGGCGTTGTGACTGGCGTGGTGTAGTACGAGGAAACGAAAACATCGATTTTATTTTCATCGCAAATTGTCTGAAGCATTTTGCGATCGGCTTCGGTATTACTATAGTCGTATCTGGGGGCATCAATGTATTGAATTCCGGGAATTTTCGGGGCCGTTTTACCGCGATCGAGTACGAAAACTTGTCGGGCAAAATCTTCCGTTGCCCACTCTTCTAAAAGCGATCGCCACAAGCGAGCAATTCCGGTTTGATAGAGTTGAAAGAAAACTGCATCAAATAATACTTTAACTTGCTGTTTTTGGGTTAATGCTTCATATTTTTTTTCAGATTTTATGTCGGGCGTTATCGAAGTTCGAGTTTGGTTTATTTTAGCAATCGCCGCTTGATAGTCGCGCTGAATCAGTGAAGGTCGAGGTGATGCGGGTGGTTGGTAGCGAATAACTTGCTCAAATAGAGAAGCAGAAATATTTTTGTCGGTTAATAGATGTAAATTAGCACCGTTTGAATACAGATTTAAATTAAAATTTTTAGCAATAATTGATAGTGATTTTGGAGTATAAAGGGCAATATGCTGACCTTCGTGAGTTGCATAGTACCACCACTGTTTTATTTTAGGATTCTGACTTGGTAAAAGTTCGGTGCTAAATAAAATATTTCGAGAAAAACTGAGCAATCGTTCGATTTCTGAAATCGGATCGACAAAATGCTCGAATAGCTCAAAAGCAGTTACCAGTTCAAAGGTGTGCGTTCCCGCTTCTTTAACTTCAAATCCGCGCGCGAGCAAATTGGAGGCATATCGATCTTCCCAATAAAAATCAAACCCCAAATCTCGCATCAAGCGCACGAATAAACCGTATCCCCCGCCATAATCGAGAAATTTCCCGCCTGAATCGAATAGGTTTAATAATAAGTTACTGACGATTTTCGAAAACATCTGATTCCGCATCACCAAACCCACATCGCTACTGGCGATCGCACTCGAATACGCCTCTTCTAGCCAATAGGGTTTTTCCGTTTGTACGAAACCGCAATTCGAGCATTGAAAGTAATTCACCTCATACTTTTGCAGCAGTCGAGCGCGATCGAAAGAATGAGAAACCGAACCGCAAATTTTACAAAGCTCGAGTGGTGAAGTTTGGCTTTGATATCCGGCTTGTTTCGGAGAAAACTGAATGGGTTGAGAATCTCCACTATACATATTTTTTTCGGTAAAACTATCCGCTGCAATATTTTGAGAAACTGAGGTCGGATGAATGAGGGGAAACGTCATCGCTTCGACTTTTAGATTCGTAAAAGGCGTCACCACTTTGGTATGAGTTGCATCTTCCCGAAAGCCAATATTTGAAACTAGATTGACTCTCGGTAAAATAATTAAGCCATTGCGATACCAACAGGCAAATACCCAGGCATAATCCCAGGTATTAAATCCTTCGTAAGCATTTTGAAAAATTCTCGACCAATATTGAAAGGCTCGATCGCTCTGTTGTCGATTGCCTAACCCATTTGTTTCTCTAACTTGAGGCCATCGCTTCATATCGAGGTCGTAAAACTTCCAAGCACGCCGCCAAGTTGCCCACCCCCAAATGTGCATATAGGATGAGAAATAGTAACTCGATTCTATTTGTTGCCGTCCCAATTGAAAATTATCACCAGAAATTGCCATAATGCGATCGTCATCGCGATATCGCTCTAGCAACTCTTCACAAAACTGAAAAAAAGTGGAGTGTGGCAAGCAATCATCTTCTAAAATAATTGCTTCTTCAACGGTTTCAAAAACCCAATTCAAGCCACTCGAAACACGCTGGCGACACCCTAAATTTGTATCGGCGTAATTTTTAATAACTTGGCAATCCCAATCCACGAGATCGATAATTGCCCTAGCTGCAGCGCACTTTTCGGCTTCTCCGGGTCTATCTGCTCTCGGTCCATCAGCAACCACTAACAGTTTCGGAGGTTTTGCTTGACGAATTGTTTCAAAAACCTGCGCCGTGGTGTCGGGTCGGTTAAATATTAGCAGCGCAACCGGTGTTTTTAATTGCCATAGGGTCATTGCAGTTGCTGGGTTCAAGAGTGGCGAGGGTTTCTGGTTTTAGAGCGTAACACGGGAGCGATCGCTCTGCAATCGCCGCTATGGGGTTTGCATTTTTGCCAGTTCCGGTTGCAGTTGAATCGCTTTGTCTTCGTAATAGCCGGCTTCCTGCTCTCGACCTTGCTGTTTCAAAACAACACTCATATTTAAGTAGACACCGGCTAAATTGGGATTTAGTTGAATCGCTTTGTAATAGCAAGCGATCGCTTTATCGAACTGATTTTGAAGATAGGCGATACTCCCTAAATTTGCATGGGCTTCGGCAAAATCGGGTTTGAGTTGGATGGCTTTTGTATAGGCTCGAATGGCTGCCTCTGCTTGACCCTTTGCTTGAAATGCATTACCCAGAGTTTTATAGATTTCGGCGGAGTTGGGTTGAGTTTTGAGGGCTTCGTAGCACTGAGCGATAGTGTGGTCTGGATTATTGTTATTAATACTCGGCGCATTCCCTTGAGGATGAGATTGAGGGGTCTGCACCGTAATCCTAGGGGTATTCTTCACCAATCCTGACGGCGTTAACTTCCAAGTGGCATCGGAAATATAGCCAATGCCGCCGTAACCCATGCCTTTGGGAAATGCTCCTCCCGCCAGTTCGTGATTTCGCTGGGCTTCAATTCCTTTCCAGGCTTGAGTTTGCCCCCCAGAAAGATGTCCGTAATTATGATTTTGGTGAATGGCGGTAATGACTTGCGTCGCATCAATCACCGGTTTTCCCGCAGCTAGAGCGCGGTACACCATGGCAATATCCCAAGCTGCTCGTCCGACGGCAAATGGGGGAATATCAGACCACAAATTCTTGGTAAAAATAAAGTAATCGATCGCGCAATCCGCTTCGAGTTTACCTTGTTGGGCAACCAGTCCTCCCAAGCCTTTTTCCCAATTAGGATTGGCAAAGTTAATCGGACCGGGAATATCGAAGTTATGGCGCTGTCCGACGATGAGATACTCTTCAAACTGCGCTGCAACTTTTTCGATCGCCGATATCAAATCGCTCAAGAAAATAATATCGGCATTGGTATACATTAAAACTGAATTTTTTGCCGAAATTTGAGCGATATTAAATAATCCCTGAATGGTTGGCGTACCGTACTCGTTGCGATTGACTTCGGGGAGATAGTTTAATCCCAATTCTTGCGAAATTTCAGCAACACCCGCTTCCTTTCCCAGTAGTATGACTTCGGGTTTGGGGTTCAGCATCGTCCAGCTTTGAATGGCATTGCGCTGAATCATCCCCGGATGTCCCTGAAAAGGCTTAGTAGTGGTAAAAATCGTTAAACCTTGTAAGGATTTAGAAGGAGTGGAAGTCGATGGTTTTATGGGTCGTTCGACTTGAGAAGATAAACGAGCCAACATCAATTTTGCTTCAGTAAAATTAGGAACAGTTTGTAAGACCGTTTGAAGGGATTTTTGAGCCAGCTCGATCGAACCCACTTTTTCGTAAGCATTCGCCAAATACCAAGAGACGCGCCAATGGTTGCATCCCAACTCGATCGCTCCCTTAAATTCGGAAATCGCTTGTGAATATTGTTGTTTTTCTCGTGCAATTAAACCCGACCACAATCTCAAATTTCCATCATTGGGATAGTGCGATCGATAATTTAAAACCCCACCACCACCGGGATTACACATAATGGGTGGAGACATGGCGATTTGGCGATCGGCATCAAACAGTTCCTGAATATTTTGCGAGTGCAAACTCACAGAAAAGTGCGAGGCACGATCTCCTAAAGACTCAACAAATAACTCCGCCGCAGAAGGAGCATTTCCAATTAAGTCTTGCAGCGTCACTGCTTGGTGAAGTAACTTTTCCCCCACCGGTACACCCCAAATTCGCCGACGCTTGGGTTGCTGCATCAATTTTTCGTAAATGATATTGAGCTGTTTTGCCGCATTTTCCGCTCCAAAATGTTGTTGCGCATACTCCCTGGCATTACGTCCCAATCTCGATCGTTCTTCGGGATGATGGTAGAGATATTCGATCGCTTCTTTGTATTCTTTTTCGCTATTAACGATTAACCCCGTTTGCTGGTGAATGACCGTTCGTTGCGCGCCACCGTGGGCAAAAATCACCGGCGGGATTCCTGCATACATCACCTCTTGCAGGACTAATTCAGCGGTTGAGTAATTATTTTCACATAGGGGATAACCAAAGACATCAAACACTTCGATCGCCGATCGAATATCTTCAACATAGCCACGCAACTCGAATCGTTCTGCCACTCCTAATTGATGGGCTTGTTGGCGTAGATGATTCCACGCTCCACCACTCCCCCAGACGAGAAAACGCACGTTGGGAATGTCGATCTGAGCGCTCATAGGTACGTATCGAGGATGCATTTTGACAAAGTCAACCATCCCGATATAGCCCACATTAAAAGTGGGGTGAGGAGACATCTGGAAATTGGCGAGTCGATCGAAGTCGGTTGAGTCATAGACCATACCGGTCTTCTTCGCCTTGACCTCAGAAGATAATCCTTGAAAAACGGGAATATCCTGAGTATACGGGCTTGAAGCCAGGGCAAAATCAACTAAATCGATGACTTGTTTCGTCACGATCTGCGGGGGGAAATCTCCTGCAACGTGAAACCAAGCCAATAATCGCATTGCGGGTAAATTGGAGTGGAGAAGTTCGTAAATTTCCGGATTGTTCCAAAAATGAATTTGGACGAGATCGGACTTTTCAATCGCTGTTTGAATTCTTGAACGTTCGGGAGCATTAAAAATTGTCATTCCCGATTTTTGAGCAATGTCAATTGCTTCCGGTTCGGCGGGCAGTAGAGAAACGACTGTATGTCGTATATTGCTTAGCTTTGAGGAATACTTTGCCGTCGCCATCAACGAGCGAGCGGCTCCTCCTCGGCTCAGGTGCTGAATAATATGTAAGATTTGAATCGTTTTCATAAGGCTTCCATCTACTTGAAGTCGCTAGAGCGGTTTGCGATAGACTCGCAAGGTTGAAGAGACACCCGGAATAATGGGTAAACTCGCATCGGTGGAAGCTGGATCGGTTGGATAAAGCAAGGGAATATTCAGAACTTCACAGCCATAAGTCGCTTCCATGACTTCTTGACAGGCTTGGCGAATCCCCGGCTCGTTACCTGCATGATGGAATAAAATTGAGTCTTGATTTTCGAGATCGAGTGGTGGTAAATAATCGTGGAATACCATCAGACCGCCGGGGGCTAGAAGTGGGAAATAGTCGATGATATCTCGCCGTACTCCTTCATAGGTATGGTCGCCATCGATAAACATAAAAGTTGGCAAATTTCCATCTCGATCGAAAAATTGTTTGAGGTGAGGTATGGCTTGATGGGAAAACATTCGCAGATGCCGAACATCATTTTGAAGATATTGAAGCACTTGGTACAACTGAGGCAAACCACCGGGATCGATCGAAATGCCCTGCACGGATGGAGTCATTCGCTTGAGCGCTTTACAAATTAGAAGTAGCGAGCCTCCTGCCCACGAGCCAATTTCGACAAAACGAAAAGGTGACGGAAGTCGAGGTAAAAGCTCGCGCAAAGCATAATAGAGTTGGAAGCGCTCGTTAATTGACATTTGACTTTGAATGCCATAGTTCGTTGAATCGTCTTCAGTAAAGTTTTTGACGAGTTCTAAATTGAGGATGGAGTTAACCCGATGGCGATCGGGTTTCTGGAACCAAACACTCATGGCATCGATCGCCTTCAAATCAAACTGTATCTGGCGTTTTGCTGCTAATTCTTGTAATACCCGGTGGCTTCCTCCAAAATCACGACCTCGATCGATTTGAATTAAAGCGTCGTTGGCGATGTGAGGGTAGAGAATATCTAGGAGCGTTTTGGCGATCGAATCATCTTCGATATTTAGATGCATTAATGCCAGCACGCCGACAATGTATTGCATCTTGGGAACGGTTTCTCGAATGTTTCCCGTGATGGGTTTCACGATGTCGTTTATCCCCAATTTCGCGCAGATTTCGCGCACTTGTCCTGCGGAGTTTGTTGTATAACTCTCCCCCTCAAATGCATACACCCAACGCTGTTGTTTGCTGTGGCGTTTAATGACCGCTGCCATTAAAACTGCGGCCCCCCCGTCTATTCCTAGCTCAATAAAATTACCGGGAATATTTTGCTCGCAAACTTGCTTAGCTCGGGAAAATAGAGAATACAAACTGGCATCGCTTAAGGATGTTTGGGAACGAATAACCGGTAACAGTTCCTGAAATTCGGCATCGTCAATTACAAGTTCGGGGACGGGTTGAAGTTCGTCGAGTAATCCCCGTGCTTTCTGATGAGCCGGCAGAACACTTAACAGCGTTTGTAGCGTTTTAATCGCTTCTTCGGTTCGTTCCAGACGAGCTAAAGCTACGGCTTTTCCATATTGGAGTCCGGGAACCTTCGGTTGAGCGGCGATCGCTCGATCGAATAAATTTAACGCAATCTCTGGATGTTGATTAACATTAAGTTCTTCGAGTGCTTGATTGACTACTAAATCTACCGTAATCTTTGGCTGAATTTTCACCCCTTTAAACTTCCCCTCATAAATTCCTAATGCTTCATAATATTTAAATGGAATCCCCCAGGTACTGAAGTAATATCCATACATCAGAGCCGCTGTTTTATCTTTTGGCAGTAGCTCGGAATAGAGCATCTCGACCAGTTCTTCGTGAGTTTTTGGGTTGTAGGTTCCGCCTAAATTTCGATAAAACGATTGACCGGCTAAGATAGACGGAATGCCCCAATACACCGCTTCAATTCCCATCGTCGATCCAAATGTCACCACTTTCGATGCATTTTTGAGAAGCGTGTAACTACTGACAGGACTATCGGGTGGAATCACCGTTAAGTTTTTAAATTTGAGAGAATTAATTTGGTTAATTTGTTTATTTTTCACATTTTTGAGATTCGGGTGAACTCTCAAATAGAGGTGAATGAGATCGTCCTCTCCAATAGATTCGATGATTTTTATCAAGCCTTCATATTGACTTTCATAAAGTGGATTTTCCCACTGGTCGCCAATGGAAGTAAACTCATCTTCAGAGCTACTAAAAATTGCAATATTGATTCGGCTATTTTTCCAGTTGTCTGGTAATAAATTGTCTTGTTGGTCTTTAGTAAACGAAAACCAGGTATGCGAAATTCCTTTGTCTCGATCTAGAAAGAAGCTCGCAGCTATTTTTTCTGCTTCAAGACTTCCTGTTGATTCACGCCAGGATTCTTTGATTAAAGATTCGGCATAAGATATATCGTGAGGTAATGTATTTTTCCACAATCCATAATGATTGAGCGTTCGACTTTTTTCATGTAGCAAACACTCAATTTCCTGACTTTGACAAGCTCTAAAAGCCGCACGCATTGAGGCATAGCGACCATTGTAAACATAAACTCGATCGAATTTTTCAGCCAGTAAGTGATTTTGAACCGATCGATATACAATCAGAGCTGCCTGCATTAATCGAACGATGACGTCTCGATACTGGTCGATATCGGGTTCTGGCTCTCGAATTGCCGAAATTAATGAAGAGAGAGTTGCAAAGCCAATATCAAAGTTTTCAATCTTAAAGCTTTTTAATTCTGAGGTCTTTGAGAAATCTGTCTTTAGCGATTTTAATTCTTCTTTGTTTTGTGGAGTGAGATTGTATATCGACTTGGTTTCTACTGGTTTTGATAAAAATTTTAAGCCTTCAATGCGTCTGGAGATACAGTTTAAGCATTGATGAATGTGATGTGATAAGTTTACATCACAAGCTACTAGATTACCATTACAGCCTAAAACCGTAACTCTATCTCCAGAATCTAGATGTTTTTGAATAATTTCTAGCTCCGTTTCAAAATGAGGGGTGTTAATTGCATAAGGGGCTAAAACGAGTATATTCATTTTCGATCGATAAAAAAAAATATATAGTTTTGTTTTAGATCGTAGACATTCTATTTACATAATTGATATATATTTTCTCTTGCAAATTTATGTTGTTCGATAAATTTTTTTCCTGGATTGTCATTATTTTGCTTGAGATCTTGCAAAAATAGCCGAATTTGACGAGAAGAACTTAACGGTATTGTCAGTCTCCATTGATTCGTTGCCAACGTATCATTGACCCCGATGACGATACTGCCAACTGGAATGCCCATAAAAGCGGCCTCAATTAGAATAGTTGACGTAATACCCAAAACGCAATCCTGCTGACGTAAAGTGGATAGTACATCAGTACTTTCATCGATCGCAAATGGCAGTCCCGAGCGCTCGAGCAACTTCAGTGAAGCCGGGCATTGACCTTGACGGGGATGAAATCGAACGAGCAATTGTTTAAGGGGTTTGTAGTCGCTTAAGACTTCAATCAGCGTTTGGAGAATTTCGACTTCATTGGCATTCGGCTGAGAGGCAAAAAACAGAAACTGTGGTCGCTGTACTTGCTGCTTCAGAGGCTTTTTTCTTTCAATCAACCAAGAAAAATAGGGCTGTCCGACGACACGAATTCGACTCTCAGGTAGCCCATCCTCCATCATTTCCCGAGCGCACTCTTCATCAATGGCGGTGATGAGATCGGGAAGAATGAGTTCCGCATTTGGAACATCGGACGCTTGAAAACGCTGGCGGTAGTTTGCCCAGTAGTCGATCAGGGCGATACTGGGAATTCCTTGCTGCTTTGCCCAGAGAATTGTGTCTCGTTCAAATCGATCGGACTGCGACGTTCCCGTCACTAAAACATCGCCATTGAGTCGAGAAAATAGCGCTTGGTGTTCTCCTGAAACTGGCGTGCAAGGAACGCCGAGGCGTTGAAACTGACGGATCGCTGGACCTTTTGCATAGGCTTCTACCGTTGTTTGAGTCGAGCGTAACGTTTCCACCGTTGCAGCGACTGCATTTGCGCCTCCGGGATCGTGGGCGATCGCAAGAACCTTCATGAAACTTGTCCTTGGCTCAACTCCTCCGCGTGAGCGAGTACTTTGGCCACAGCTTCCACAAATCGATCGACGAGTTCGATTCCTCCTGGCATTTGAATGAGAGTTGTATAAGACAGGGTTTCTCCATAAGCCATTTCTGCTCTCGGACAGGTTCGGGTTGAATGAGCGATCCTCGCTTTTCCCTCTTGCTGAAGCTTCTGGAACAAAGGTAGGCGATATAGAGGACGAACGTATCGTCCAGCAATGGGACATCCTTCCGCTTGCAAGGCTTGGACGAATCGATCGCGCGACAGACCTGCTTTTTGAGGATCGATCCAAATGGGATAGGTATAGTAAACGTGGCGATCTCCAGGAGCAACTCGATCGGTTCGTAACGCTGGAAACTCCGATAAACGTCGATCGAGCGCTCGCGCAATTTCAATTCGCGGTGCGGTCAATTCTTCAAGGCGTTGGAGTTGAACTTGGGCGATCGCCGCTTGAAGTTCTGTGAGACGGTAGTTGTAGCCGACAATATCAACATCTTCGTACCAATCTTCAGCCTCGATCGCATTTTCACCATGATTGCGAACCAATGCCACTCGTCGTGCTAAGCGATCGTCATCGGTGACGACGATTCCCCCTTCCCCGCACTGAATGGTTTTATGACAGTTGAGACTGAATACCCCTAAGTGAGCGATCGTCCCCAGCAAGCGTCCCTGATGCTTTCCGGCGGGTGCTTGAGCGTTGTCTTCAATCAAAATCAAACCCGCTCTATCCGCTATCTCTCGCAACCGAATCACCTGTGCGGGTCCCCCAAACAGGTTGACGGCAACGATTGCTTTAGTGCGCTCGGAAATCGCTCGTTCGACGGCTTCTGGATCGATACAGCACGTTGCTTCTTCTCGATCGACAAAGACCGGTATCCCGTTCGCCATGACCACTGCCGTTGCCGTGGCGGACATGGTTTGAGACGGCACGATGACCTCGTCTCCCAAGCCCACTCCAGCGGCTACCACTGCTGCGTGTAAGCCACTCGTCGCCGAGTTGACGCTCAAGGCATGCCGTACTCCGAAGTATTGGGCCCACTGAGTTTCCAAGGTGCGGACTTGTTCGCCACCCATAAAATAGGGACTTGCAGCACCGATGTAATCAGATAGGATGCCGGTTTCCAATACCCGAAGCGCCGCCTCTGTCTCCCGATGGCTGGTGCTGATGTACCGAGGTAAGGGTTCGGGAAAAACTTTAGAACCCCCGAGTAATGCTGGTTTGTTGCCGATGGAGATCGTCAAGTCCTCTGTTCGAGTCATTAAAGTCCTCTGTGCGAGTCATTAATTAACTAATGTTAAGGCTTGATGGGGGACTTGGAACGTTTTTGCCTCTAACCATTTCCACAACCTGGAGTGCGCGAACGCCATCTTCCCCAGAACAGGTGGGGTCTCCAGCAAACTGTGCCAGTTGCACGGCCTCCGTCACCGCGCCCAAGAGATGTCCCTCTAATCCCGCAGTACAAATCGTTTCGGGTTCGCTTAAACCTTTGAAACCAGACCAGACACTGGGTTGAGATTTTTGAAAGATGACCTGTTGACCGCTCGCATAATATCTGACCAGACCCCCAGTTCCCCAGATTTCTCCTTCTCCGATGGAGTATCCCGTATCGCGCACAGAAATCAGATAAGCCGTTAATCTATTCTTCCACACCAAGGCGATCGATTCGGCCCGATCGCTTTCACGAATGGCAGGAGCTTCTAAGGAATAAGCTCGATCGACCGGACCCAATAAGGTGAGGAGCAAGTCAATCCAATGAGTGCCATTATGCTGCAAGCCGCCGTTGTAACGCAAGCAAGCTCCCTGTAGGGTTCCGAGGATACTATCTGGCTGAGTTAAATGTTTCAAAGTCCGCAGCATCGGAGTCCAACGACGGGAATAGTTAGTTATCAGAGTGCAGTTGTGGAGCGCGCACTCAGAAACCATCGTAGAAGCTTGTGCAACCGTTTGTGCCAAGGGCTTTTCGCAGAGAATGACACGCGCTCTCCAACTCAAGGCTGCGGTGACTCCCTCTTGGTGGAGTGGAGTCGGACTGCATACAGAGACGACATCTAGTTGAGTTCGATCGGGAACATCCGCAAGACTGGCAAAAACCCGTGCATCTGGGAAGCGATTTTGAAACGCCTGACGAGCATCGGGATTGGGATCGACCCCTAAAGAGATCGTTACGTTAGAAATACGATGGTAAGCTTCGGAATGGCTGAGGGGATCGCCCGCAGATGAGATCCCAAATTGATGACCGATTTTTCCTAAGCCGATAATCCCAATCCTCACATTCATCTCGTTCATTTGACTTCAGCTTTTTTGTCTTGGCAGATTTTACCTAGAAATCAATCCAACTCTGCTGTTTGGCATAGTTGAGAATATCGATCGTTGTAAACTCAGGATTTACCGGATAGAGAGCTTCAAAAATTGCTTGAATGCGATCGTAATCTTCTGGATAATCTAAAGTGATTCGGAAAAAAGGATTGCTCAAACCGGGAGGGGCAATAATATCCAAACGTTTATATTTTTCTGGATGCCGCCGAACGTACCAACCTACGTGTTCGCGAAAAGGTTCGACGGTCGCAAATTGAAGCGTTTGTGCTAGGGTTTTCCAAGATAAAACAATGAGATCCAGCCCCAGCGGAAAAGAGCGAACTTCACAGTTTGTCACGCAATCTACATTAGGGAATGCCGAGATAAAGGCGCAAATATGTTGGTCGATAACATACGGATCGATTAAGGGACAATCTCCAGTCAACAGAACGCTCACATCGGCTTGATACTGTCTTCCTGCCTCGACCACTCGTTCGAGTACGTTATCTTCAGAACCCCGAAAGTAAGAGATGTTGTGTTTTTCGCAAACAGTTACGATTTCATCATCCCGATCTCGATCGGTGGTCGCGACAACCACTTCATCAAGATACCGAGCGCGACGAACTCGCTCGACCATTAATAGCAGCATCGGCTTCCCGACAGCTTCTTTGAGCACCTTTCCTGGAAGGCGTGAAGACCCCATTCGAGCTTCAATCGTTGCGACAATCCGAGTCATAGATTTCGAGCGTCTTCACTCTTTCGATTCATCAACCAATCCGACTGTAATAAACTCAAATTAATACAGTCAAGATATTCCCCTTCACAAAAATAGGCTTGACGAGCCATTCCTTCGCGGATAAAGCCAACTTTTTCAAAGGCACGAATACAGCCTATATTTTTAATAACAGCTCCTGCATAAAGGCGATGCAAGTTTAATCGCAGAAAAGCATGAGAGACCATCAACTGAATCGATTTAGTTCCAATTCCTTGACCCCACACATCTTTTTCGCCAATGATAATGCCAACTTCTGCCGATCTGAAAATAGGATGAATGCGATGAATACCAATGTTTCCAACATGGCGATTATCGTCTTGTAAAATAATGGCTAAAACTAGGTCGGTTTTACTATGACTTACAGATTCATAATATTTTTCCATCGCTTGGGATGTATTGGGAAAAATGCCATGCTGAGTCCATCGGGTTACTTCTCGATCGTTAAACCAATTGAAGTAATTACCTACCAGATCTTCGGGTTCTATTTTTCGAAGATAGATGCTATTGCCCGTGATAAATTTCTGCTTCAATTTTAAATAAAATCGATTATTTTGATTTATTAAAGTTTATGTTTTACTTTTAGTTCTTGATAAAAATGAGAAAGCTTAAATTATTTGAATAATCAGCTAAATCGATGTACGATTCATCGAAAAAATTATCAATCGTTAACCATTTAATTAATTCATAAATTATTCATCTTTTGAAAAAGACTTAAATAATGAGAGACCAATTAATTGGAGTTCCTTTTTTGATACTTCGGTGAATTTGTTTGCCTAGCAAAACGTCATAATACTTAGATGGCAATCCTAAACCCGGACGTATCGCTTTTAGATTCTCTGGGGTGAATACATCACCCGCGTTCATATCTTTCGACACGTAAAGAGAACGCCGAAACACAAGGGAATCTTTTTCGACATCCGTCGGTCCGTATTGCACGGTTCCCAACGCCTGCCAAGCTCTTTGGGTTTCAACTACCAGTTGCTGCATTTCTTCGGGTTCCATGGAAAACGCCGAGTCCACGCCACCATCCGATCGTCGCAGGGTAAAGTGTTTCTCGATTACTGTAGCACCCAACGCGACGCTAGCAACAGCAACACCGATTCCCATCGTGTGGTCTGAGAGACCCACCTGAACGTCGAAGAGTTCTCGCAAGTGAGGAATTGTCAAAATATTCGTGTTTTCGGGTGTTGCGGGATAGGTACTGGTGCATTTGAGCAGTACCAAGTCATTACAGCCGGCTTCCCGCGCCGTTCTGACGGTTTCGTCTAATTCGGCAACAGTTGCCATTCCCGTAGAGATAATCATCGGTTTGCCGGTACTGGCCACTTTGCGAATCAGAGGTAAATCGCTATTTTCAAACGAAGCAATTTTGTAGCAGGGAACGTTGAGGGATTCGAGGAAATCGACAGCCGTGGCATCAAAGGGAGTACTAAAACCGATGATTCCTAATTCTTTACATCGATCGAATATGGGTTGGTGCCATTCCCAAGGGGTATAGGCTTGTTGGTACAATTTATAGAGAGAATTTCCCTGCCAGAGACTATTGGGATCGTCGATATAAAACTCTCCTTCGTCGAGATCCAACGTCATGGTCTCAGCAGTATAAGTCTGAAGTTTAAGCGCGTGTGCGCCAGCTTTTGCTGCGGCTTCGACAATTTCTAAAGCTCTTTCAAGAGATTGATTGTGATTGCCTGACATTTCGGCAATGATGAAAGGAGAGTCATTACGACTAATCGTTTTATTGAGAATTTTAATATTTTTCATAGGATGTGTGCTCTCTATATTTTTGCCTTACCAATCAGCTCGTGAATGGGAGTCTCCCATCCTAAGCTCAATAAGTGCTCGTATTTTAAGCGCTCCTTTGAATAGTGGAATGAACCAGCTTCAGATTGCCTTTTAGGTTCAATTTGTTGTTCGCGAATTTCTGACCAGTAGCTTTCAAGAAGTTGGTAAGCAAGTTCGGATAGTTTTTGATAGCTAGTTCCCAAGGTATCTTGGTTCGTAAATTCTATTTTTTTCTGCACTAAAATATCCCCTGTATCAATTCCTTCATCTAGATAATGAATCGAAACACCCTTCGGAGTATCTTCTAAAAAACTCCATAGATTGGGGTCAGCTCCTTTATTCCAAGGTAATAAAGAAATGTGAATATTAATCGCTCGTTTTTGAAATTTATCTAAAACTGGTTTTCGAATAATATGACGATATCGATAACTCACGATAAAATCAATATCCAGGATAATTCTTGAGTATATATCAATCTTTTCTTGTGTAGAGATAATGCGGTCGTTATATTTTTTTAAAATATTAATTATTTGAGGATCGTCAGGTCCTAAATGCAAAATATTCATGCCGTTCAAAATAATATTATACTTATTGATAAAGAAATTATTTTTAAGACTATCTATATGATTAAGTTTATTGTAGATGATTGACAATATTACCCGAATATAAATTTATTCCAATTTCGATAACACTCTTAGACAACCTCTACCATCCACTAACTCTCGAACGAGTTGAGTCATTTCAACTCTCAGTGCAGTTTTAGACAGCAGATTGAAAATCTCCCGTTCTATCTTCTGAAAGTTCACATCTTTATGCCATCCTAGGCTCAAAACCGCACTGATTTGGCTGAGCTTTTCAACAATTTCGCGTTGATTATCCGCGATTATCAAAAGGATACTAGGCAACCCCATAAAAGCCAGTTCCCAGTTGGTCGAACCACCTGCGGAGATGGCAACATCAGCCCACGCCATAAGTTCTGGCATATTTGTTATGTTCCGTTTCAAAGAGATCGGAAATGGGGACTCTCGAATAGCCGCCTGTAACGGTTCGTTGTGAGGATTGCTTCCCCCAACGACAACAATTACCTCTAGTTTTTCTACATCTACTTGTTGCAATGCTTGAATAACTTTGAGGGTTACATTATCCGGATCGCTACCACCAAGGGTCACTAAAACGTTCCGAGCGACGGAAGGAGTTTCTCTTTGCCACCCTCGCCACTGTAAAAACTCACGTCGCAGTAAAGCATAGCACGTACCAAGTAAAAGCTGGGTATAAGGTTCTCGATTCAAGTATAAACTCTCATCCGCACAAATATTTTGATTGAGGATAATATCTGCATAATAGTGTTTCGCATATCCACAATCGTCAATATACAAAAGCTTGAGTTCAGAATTTTTGAGAATTCGTTGATATTCGGCATCGAAATGATAACCATCGAGCACCACCCATTTTGTCTCAATTTGCTGTGCTAAACGAATGGTTGCTGTCGCATCTTCAACACTTCCTAGCCGAACGGAAAAATGCTCGATTTCAATATTTTCCGATCGCAACCGAGATTCCAATGCCGGGACTTCAGTTGCCATCGCAAAAATCGCTTGTTTCCCTTCATCTTGCCATGCCTGAGCTAAAGCGAGACAACGCATCACATGACCCGTCCCCATTCGAGTCGAAGCATCAACGCGAAATAATAGTCGATTGCTTTTCATGTTACTCACCGTACTGTTTTTGTTCGATGTGCGCGTTAATCTTCGACCACTCGGGATATCGATTGAGAAGGTACAAACAATCCTCTAAGCTAAACTCTGAATTTACCGGATAGATCGCCTTCAAAATTTTCTCAATCAGTGCAAAATCTTCTGGAGTATCAACCGTCCAGCGATGTTGACTACAATCTTCAGAATACAGAACTTGTCCTAAATTATACCGTGTGGGTTGTCGGTGAATAAAGGGAGTGACGTGTTCGCGATCGGGTTGCGCCGTTGCTTCTAAAAATGCTTCGTTTAAACCTGTAAACGAAAACACTTCTGTATCCATACCTCGGGGATAGGTTCGTTTTAAACAGTTCGCAACATAGTCGAATTCATCGGTTCGATCGAGATAATATTGAATCGTTCGATCGATAACTTGCGGGTCTATGAGCGGACAATCTGATGTGACGCGCACGATAACATCAGCGTTATGTTCTGTTGCCGCACCGTGGTATCTCGCCAGGACATCTGCTTCCGAACCGCGAAAGTAGGAAACCGAAAGGCGATCGCACAGTTCTACGATCGGATCGTCCGTTGCATTTTTCGTCGTGGCAATAACAATTTCATCGGCTAATCGAACACGCTGCAATCGCTCGATTTGATATTCCAATAACGGCTTTCCCAAAACCGGCTTTAAGACTTTTCCGGGTAAGCGAGTGGAGGTCATTCTCGCTTGGACAATAATGACGACTTTCATCCGAGAATCCCCCTCAAAGATTCGATAACTCGATCTTGGTTTTCCTGAGTTAAACCCGCATATAAGGGAATGCTAATAGCTTCTCGATAATATTGCTCGGATTGTGGGAAATCTCCCCATTCAAACCCGAGTTTTTGATAGTACGGTTGAGTATGAACGGGAATGTAGTGCAGATTTACGCCAATTCCTGCTTGTCGGAGTTCTTCAAACACCTGCCGGTGGGTTTTGTTAATCTTCTCCAACTGCAAGCGAATGACATACAGATGCCAACTCGATTCCGTATCGGGATGCTGCCAGGGTAGAATAATGGGTAAATCTTGCAGTAATTCGTTGTAACGCGCTGCGAGAACCCGACGACGCGCCACAAACTCATCCAATCGCTGCATCTGACTTGCACCCAACGCCGCCTGAATATCGGTGATGCGATAGTTGAAGCCGAGTTCGAGTTGCTGGTAGTACCACAACCCATGAGATTCTTCTTGCATTAGATCGGGGTTGCGGGTGATGCCGTGAGTTCGCAAGCGAATCAGCTTTTCGTACAAATCTTCTCGATTGGTGAGAACCATGCCGCCTTCCCCAGTGGTGATAATTTTCACCGGATGAAAGCTAAAGACTGCCAGATCGGAAAACGCACAGGTTCCGACGGGTTTTCCTCGATAGTTTGCACCAATGGCATGGGATGCATCTTCGATGACTTGAAAGCCGTAATTTTTCGCTAACTCGGCAATTCGATCCATCTGGCAAGATTGTCCGGAAAAATGGACGGGAACAACCACTTTCGGAAGCTGTCCTTGTTGTTTCGCCAGGTCTAATTTGCGTTCGAATTCTTCGATACTAAGATTGTAAGTACGAGGATCGATCTCGACGAAATCCACCTCTGCGCCGCAATATAAACCACAATTTGCCGAAGCCACAAAGGTATTTGGCGATGTCCAGAGAATATCTCCCGAACCTAAATCTGCTGCCAAACAAGCAATATGCAGTGCTGCTGTCGCACTGGTGACGGCAACGGCATATTTGACCCCGCAATAGTCGGCAACAGCTTGCTCGAATCGAGGAATTGCCGGACCTTGAGTAATCCAATCCGATCGCAAAACTTCTACAACAGCATCGATATCCTGCTGGGAAATATCTTGACGACCGTAGGGGATAAACTGATTCACGATTTAATCATATCCAGAAGTTGTTGTGCGCTCAGCCATTCTGTATTTGTATCGGAACTGTAGGCAAATTCTGTGGGTACGGACTTTCCCTTTTCTCCTAAAGCATTGCAGGTATAGTCTACGGGGTGAGGATATTCAATTGTGGGAGTAATAACGTAATGATCGCCAAACTCTAAAGTTAAGTGAGAAGATTCGATCGGACACATGACTTCGTGAAGTTTTTCTCCCGGTCGAATCCCGACAATTTTCTGAGGAATTCCCGGTGCCAAGGCCTCTGCCATATCCGTCATTTTCATCGAGGGAATTTTGGGAACGAAAATTTCTCCCCCCTGCATTCGATCGAAACTTTTTAGCACTAACTCGATGCCTTGTTGAAGAGTAATCCAAAATCGAGTCATGCGCGGATCGGTAATCGGTAATTCCGTTACACCTTCTCGAATTAGTTTTTGAAAAAATGGAATTACAGACCCTCTCGAACCCACCACATTTCCGTAGCGAACGACGGAAAATCGCGTTCTGAGATTCCCTGCTAAATGATTAGCCGCGACGAATAATTTATCAGCTGCCAGTTTCGTTGCACCGTAAAGATTGATTGGATTAACGGCTTTATCTGTAGAAAGAGCAATTACTTTTTCAACTTCTTGCTCTAAGGCAACATTAATTAAGTTATCTGCGCCATAAATATTTGTTTTAATACATTCCATCGGGTTATATTCCGCCGCTGGAATTTGCTTGAGTGCCGCTGCATGAATGACGCAATCAACCCCTCGCATCGCTAACCGCAGTCGATCGCGATCGCGCACATCACCGATAAAGTAGCGCATTTCTGGGGCGTTCAGCTCTTGCGCCATTTCAAATTGCTTCAGTTCGTCGCGGGAATAGATGATGATTTTACGGGGTTGAAATTGAGTCAAAATCGTGCGCGCGCACTGTTTACCAAAGGAACCCGTGCCACCCGTAATTAAAATTGATTTTCCATCTAACATTGAGCTTCTATCCCGATTGGTTCGGGTTCCCAAAAACGATGACTGAGAACGTTATCTTGACATCGATCGTCTTCAATTCGATCGATAATCCGACATGACTCGATCTCGATTGGTATAGTTCCCACCCGCATATATTTTTGCCTGGTCAAATGTTAGCGCGATAAATCAGAAAGATCGGGTTTTTGGGAACTCTTTGTGCATTCGATCGAATCACACCTGAAATACTCTACCCCAAAGTGCGATCGCCTTGCGACTCCCTGAGAAGCATGAACCCTTTTCTCCCAAAACCAACTCACTCCAACATTCCCCTAGGCTATGGTGGGATCGAACATCGATCGCAATAAGGAAAACACCTGTGCTGGCAAGAGTTTGGAGTGCTTCCCTGGTGGGAATTGATGCCGTCAAAGTTGGCGTAGAAGTTGATGTCTCCGGCGGACTCCCCGGAATTGTGGTGGTGGGTTTGCCCGATGCTGCGGTTCAAGAATCCAAAGAACGGGTGAAAGCAGCACTGAAAAACTCCGGGTATATGTTCCCCCTCAAGCGCAACGTCATCAACCTCACCCCAGCCGACTTGCGCAAAGAAGGCCCCAGCTTCGATCTCCCCATCAGCGTCGGCATCCTCGCCGCTTCAGAACAAGTAAACCCCCAACTCCTAGGCGATCACCTCTTTTTAGGGGAAGTTTCCCTCGATGGCGCGTTGCGTCCGGTGACGGGAGTCCTCCCCATCGCCGCAGCCGCCCAAAAGATGGGGATAGCGGGGTTAGTGGTTCCAGCCGGGAACGTGCGGGAAGCGGCAGTGGTAGAGGGGTTATCGGTGTATGGCTTGAAAAGTATTTGGGAGGTGGCGGATTTTCTCAACGACCCCGAGAAGTACGAAGCCGTTACCATCGACGCGCGCCGGGAGTTGCGGGGCGATCGCACTCTGGGACTGGATTTGAAGGATGTGAAGGGGCAAACCCACGCCAGACGCGCCTTAGAAATTGCCGCAACCGGAGGGCATAATTTGATATTCGTCGGACCTCCCGGCAGTGGTAAAACCATGCTGGCACGGCGCTTACCAGGTATCTTACCACCCCTAACCTTTGACGAAGCCCTCGATGTCACCCAAATCCATTCGGTGGCGGGGTTGCTGCGGGAGAAGGGGCAACTGGTGAGCGATCGCCCGTTTCGCAGTCCCCACCATTCCGCATCGGGGCCGTCTCTGGTGGGTGGCGGCAGCTATCCGAAGCCGGGGGAAATCTCCCTGGCGCATCGGGGAGTGTTGTTTCTCGATGAGTTGACAGAGTTTAAGCGAGATGTGCTCGAATTTCTCCGCCAACCCCTCGAAGACGGCTATGTCACCATTTCTCGCACCCGCCAATCGGTAAGCTTTCCAGCGCAATTTACCCTTGTCGCCAGTACCAACCCCTGTCCCTGCGGCTATTTTGGCGACCCGATTCAACCCTGTACCTGTTCGCCGCGCCATCGCGAGCAATATTGGGCGAAACTATCGGGGCCGCTGATGGATCGAATTGATTTGCAGGTGGCGGTAAATCGCCTGAAGCCGGAGGAGATTACCCGTCAGCCGACGGGGGAAGCATCGCTGCCGGTACGAGAACGGGTGCAGGCGGGACGCGATCGCGCCACCACGCGATTCAAGGGAGAAACGATTCGCTGCAACGCCCAAATGCAAAGCCAGCACTTGCGCCAATGGTGCCAACTCGACGATGCCAGTCGCAATCTCCTGGAGGGGGCAATTCGCAAGTTGGGACTCTCGGCGCGGGCCACCGATCGCATTTTGAAAGTGGCGCGTACCATTGCCGATTTGGCGGGGGATGACGCCCTCAAACCCGCTCACGTTGCTGAGGCAATTCAATATCGGACGATCGATCGAATGCAGTAATTCAGGTGTCGGGTGATGAATATACCCGATGAATAGATCCAAAATATACCCAAGTGCGAGCATCTTGCTCGCGTCCTTCGTATTACTCCTAACGGTCTTCGTATTACTCCTAACGGTAATGAACGATTTTGAAGCCACCGAACTCGAAAATACCGAAACGACCGAAACTGGAATTTGGCTATCCCTTGGCGATTTAATGTCGGGATTGCTGATGCTGTTTGCGCTGCTCTTTATTACAGTTCAGCTACAACTCCAACAAAAGCTGATTGAAGTGGCAAAACTCGAAGAAGAGTTAGAAGCCAAAATCACCGAACTCGAACGCTATCAAGAGGCATTCGATCGCCTACCGTTAGTCATTTTAACGGCGATCGAATCGGAATTGGGGGGGAGCGACGCGGTGTCTGTCGATCCCGAAACGGGAGAGGTGAGCATTCGCGATCGCATCCTCTTCGATCGAGGTAGCGCCACCCTCAAACCGGAAGGGAAACAGTTTCTCGAGCAATTCATCCCGATTTACACTCAGGTTATTTTTTCGAATGAAGAATTCGATCGCCAGATTACTCGCATTATTATCGAAGGACATACTAGCTCTCAAGGGTTGGAAGAAAGTAACTTAGAGCTAAGTTTGAGACGGGCGCTATCGGTTACAGCCTATATTTTTTCGGATAATTTAAATTTCACCCAAAAATCTCGTTTAAAAGAAAAGATACTCGCGGCGGGACGCGGGGAAATTGAAGCAAATTCTAATTTTGACGATCCGAGCGATCGCAAAGTGGTATTTCGCTTTCAATTCCGACAGCAGCCGTTAGATATAAGTAATAAGTAATAAGTAATAAGTAATAAGTAATAAGTAATAAGTAATAAGTAATAAGTAATAAGTAATAAGTATTTCGAAGAAATGAAACAGTTGAAATTCCAATGTTTATGGCATCAGAAGGGTTAATTTTGAGAATACATTGTTCTGGCAATTAGATTCTATGATTCAATTTCATTCCCTACAGTTACCGCAACGTCCCCAATGCGATGCCACGAAATTAAAGCAACTTGCCTCAAAAAGCGATCGCCTCTCCCTAAAGTCTCCCCCCAATATTCCCAGCGCAAAAACCCCACCACCGCGCCACATCGATGAAATTCTCGCTGATATCCAAGAACATCGAACGGTAACCCTCCTCGAGTGGGTATACTGTCTTCAAGCCAAAGCTGGGTGGGATCGACAGCATCCCGATCGGCGTCTCCCAAGTGCAAAAGCAATTTGGCGCGCCGCAAGGGAAGATGAAAACTTGCAGCGGTTGTTGGAATGGCGTTTAGCGTTATATCGTCGCGGCTTCAAAGATGCGATCGCGCCGTCGTTGGCGAATGTGGCAATCATGGAGTTTGAGGGATAAATCGATCGTCACCCATAAAATAGATCGTCACGATCGGATCTATAGATAAATTCAAATGCTCGATCTCTCGATAATTTTGTGAGAGGTTAAAGGTCAAAAGATAAAATGGTATTCACAGATACGATCTCGATCGATTTTGACTTGAAGATAATTTACCGAGTCCCTCAATCTATAGTTCGATTGATTCCACTGCGACTTGGGTTTGCACGTTGGTATTCCCTAAATCTATAGATTTATGAACTTGTTTTCGCGTCGATCGTCTTGAACACTTATCTAAATATCATCTAAAATTATCGAGGACAAACGTAAGTTTGCCGCATAATAGAATAACTATCCGATCGCGATCGGGAATGAAGGACACAGGAGACGGGAAAAAGGGAAATATGGAAGATCTCGCTCGATATTATCGAGTGCTGGGCTTAGAACCTGGCGCGTCATCCGAAGATGTCAACCAAGCCTACAAAGATTTGGCATTTATTTGGCATCCCGATCGCATTCCTAACGATAATCCCCGTCTTCGAGACAAAGCCCAAGAACAGCTCAAACTCATCAATCAAGCGCGGGATAAGCTGCGCTCGATTCGACAGGCTTCGGGAAGTCAAACCACCGCGAACGGCACTTCCCAAAATGGCAAGTCGACTAGCAGCGATCGCGCGACACATCACACGAAAAAAACCCAAACGCGGCGGGAATACTATCGCCGAGAACCCCCGCGTCGAGAATATTATCGCCGGGAACCTCCCCGGAAAGACCCCCCACGGCGAGAACCCTCATCCTATTACTATTACTATTCTTCCCAATCGAATCCATCGAACGGGCGCGCGGATTCGAGTTCATCCTCGGGTTCGTCTTCGGGTTCGGATTCTCGTGCCGCAACCCAAACTCAAAAGAGTCGATCGAATCTCAGCGGTCAGGATTTGAAAGGGCGATCGTTCAAAGAAAAGGATTTATCGAGCTACAATCTCAGCTATACCGACCTGACGGGGGCAGATTTGAGCGATACGTTCATGCACCGCGCCAATTTACAGGGGGCGAATCTCACCCGAGCAAACCTATTTCGGGCAAATTTACTCGAAGCGGATTTGAGTCGGGCAAATTTGCAAGAGGCGAATTTAGTCGGTGCGGATTTTAGTGGCGCAGATTTAAGCGGTGCAGATTTTCGCGGAGCAAAATTAGGAACGAAAAACCGGCTTTTGGTCAAGATGACGGGGGCAAAGCTGACGGGGGCAATTATGCCAGATGGTTCGATTTACGGACAAAGTTAGTCATCAGTAAGCTAAGTTTGAATTTAGACGCAATTCTTGCGCTAAAATCGCCAGAATTGGGTATTTTATCCGGCTTAGCTACCGTTATTGAATATGTTAAATCGCCAAAAATATAGCTGACAACTAATATCCAAGCATCTGTTGTAACCTGTTACTACTAACATTATAGATCGTAGTTTCTAATTAAAACTTCGGTTACTTTTCCTCGTCTGTTACCCTTAGAATTAATGGCACGTCCGGCGCGAACGAATTCTATATTAAAGTAAGGTGCGTAGAGTTCGATAACCAAGGGTGCCGATGAATTTGATGCGAGAAATTTGACGTTTTTTCGATTGAGTTCGATACACAAGTCTCGTAATCGTTCTTGCATTTCTAGATCGAACTTTTTGCGGTTATATTGTGTGAAACTCGATGAAGTATTTAAGGGGACGTAGGGAGGATCGAAATAAACAAAATCTCCGGGTTGAGCTAAAGATTCGATCGCTTCAAAAGAAGCATGCTGAATTTCCGTATTTTGTAGAGTCTCACTGCACGCTATTAGGTTATCTTCATTAAAAATATTTGGATTTTTATGTCTGCCAAACGGGACGTTAAATTGTCCTTTTGAGTTCACTCTATACAGACCGTTATAGCAGGTTTTATTGAGATAAATGAGGCGACTTGCTTTCGCAATATCCGACATTCGTTCGTAGTCTCGTTTTCGATCGAGGCTGCGAAGATCGTAAAAATATTCTTCATCGTAATCATGAGTTTTAAGAGAATCAATTAAATCTAAAACTCGATCTCGAATAATTTGATAGGTTGTAATTAGTTCGGGATTAATATCTGAAATATAGGGATTTTCTAATTTTAAATGAAACTGCAAATAAAAAAATAAAGCACCACCCCCGATAAATGGCTCGTAATATCGTTCTTCAATCTTAGGAATCCGAGCGAGTATTTCTGAGAGTAGTTGAGTTTTTCCACCCGCCCATTTCAAGAATGGTTTAGGTGAATTTAAGTGACGAGAAGACTCTAGATTATAACTAGGTTTTGCTTCTTTAAGGACATTATTTTTGAGCATATTTAAAATATAGCACGAATGCAAATAGATTCTTGTATAAATATCAAAAAAGATATTTAAGATATATATTTAAATTTTTTCATAAATAAGATATGAGATGAAGATCGCGCAAAATAATTCGAAGATCATGCGAGTTTCTCATGGGAGATACTTCACTTCAAAAAAAATTAGAGAATCAATCAAGATTTATTGAGGATTAATAACCGTGGCTTGGGAAAAATTTTACCCGGGTTAATTACCAGAGCGCAGTCCAATAATCAATTCAAGTCGCTATTCACATCATTGTTAAAAATATCCCCTTGTCGCGACTTTAAATCGGGTAACTCGTGGGGAGAGGGTTTAAGCTGTTGGTACTGAAAATAAAACATGAGCCAATCCTGTAAATTTTCAATCCGAACTGCCCCGTTGAGCATCGCGTGTCTCATATCTGCTGCGTTCCAACCAAACCCAGCGATTACAATAATTGAAGGGGTTCCTAAGCGTTTATCTCGATTGGCTTCCTCAATCGCTTTAAACAACTTATCTTCTGCCGAACCGCGATCTTTTTGAGCTTTACATTCAATGTGCATGAGAACTTCTCCCAAGCCATCGAAAATCACGACATCGACTCGTCGGCGCTTACCAATAATCGAGCTACCATGAGCGGAATATTCCTCAGTTTTATAGTAAAGACCTAACTCATCGAGAATACAACACACTTCATGTTTTAGCTCTTCACCCTTAAGATTGCCGTAGCGTTGCATCGTCTTTCAATTATCCCGATCGAAATTTTACTCGATATTGCCCGTTGGATACAGGGTCACTCGATCGCCAACGAACCAACCCCCAGTCCCTACGCTACAATTCTAATCTGAGAGGCACTTTACAAATCGCAATGCTAGAAACCCTGCAAACCCAACTATATACCTTAGAGCAATTTGCCACCCACCTGGTAGACGCTCAACTGAGCCACATTACCTGGATGAGTCTGGGTATCATTTTTGGGGCGGGTTTGCTCACGAGTCTCACCCCCTGTATGCTATCGATGCTACCCATCACCATCGGCTACATCGGCGGTTACGAAGCCCAAAGTCGCGCCAAAGCCGCCGCCCAATCCGCGTGGTTTTCCCTCGGACTCGCTACTACCCTCGCCATACTGGGGGTGGTCGCCGCTTTAGTGGGTAAAGTCTACGGTCAGGTGGGCATTGGATTGCCGATTGTGGTGAGTTTAGTGGCAATTATCATGGGATTGAACCTCCTCGAAGCCCTCCCCCTGCAACTGCCCTCCGTGGATGGGATGCAGTGGATTCCTAAAGATTTGCCCGATGGGACGCGATCGTACTTCCTCGGACTCACGTTCGGCTTAGTGGCCTCCCCATGCAGTACCCCCGTTCTTGCCACTCTCCTGGCTTGGGTTTCCACCACCGGCGATCCCCTTCTCGGTAGCGCCTTACTCCTGGCTTATACCAGCGGTTACGTCGCCCCCCTCATTCTGGCCGGTACGTTTACCGCTACGATTAAGAAGCTGTTAGAACTGCGCCAGTGGTCGGGTTGGATTACCCCCGTTAGCGGGGCGTTACTCGTCGGATTTGGCGTATTCTCCCTCGTCTTTCGTTTCCTTCCCGTCGCTTAAAGGAAGAGACAAGGGAGAAACGGGAGACAAGGAGGACGAGGGAAAGAGTATTGTAATTGAAAACTAACGATGTGCGCGGTATGGGAATTTGGTAACATGCAGTCCGTAAATAAGTTCCAATGACGATGCTTGCCGTTCGATCGAATTTTTGAAACGAATTTTTGAAAGCTAATTAAACGATTAAAAAACGAACCGTGACTTCAGATTCTTCCGATTCTTCCCCACTTTCCCAACTTTGGAGCGTTCCCTATCGCCTCTTCCGGCGAGAATTGCTACCGGTTCTGGCAGATTTGCGTCTGGCGATCGTTCTGTTACTGGCGATCGCCGTTTTCAGCATGACCGGCACCGTCATCGAACAGGCACAATCCCTCGAATTTTACCAAGCCAACTACCCCGAAGACCCGGCACTATTTGGTTTCTTGAGTTGGAAAGTGGTGTTGGGAGTCGGACTCAACGACGTTTACCGCACCTGGTGGTTTCTGGCACTGCTGATTCTCTTCGGGTCCAGCCTCACTGCTTGTACCTTTACCCGGCAGCTTCCCGCCCTGAAAGCTGCCCGTCGCTGGAAATTTTATACCAAACCCCGGCAGTTCAAAAAACTCGCCCTCGGGGCAGAACTGGAAACGGGCAATCCTAACCGCCTCTCGGAGTTATTGCGAAAGCGAAACTATCGCGTGTTCGTGGAAGGCGATACCCTCTACGCTCGTAAAGGGATTATCGGCCGCATCGGTCCGATTGTGGTTCATGGGAGTATGTTGCTGATTTTGGCTGGGGCGATTTGGGGATCGATGACAGGTATTGTCGCCCAGCATATGGTTCCCAGCGGTACAACGTTCCAAATTACCAATCTGGTGGAGGTCGGGCGTTGGTCGATGCCCCAAATCTTTCGGGATTGGTCGGTGAAGGTGAATCGTTTTTGGATCGACTATACCCCCGAAGGCAAAATCGACCAATTCTACTCCGACCTATCTATTTTAGATAAACAGGGAGAAGAGGTCGATCGGCAAACTATTTACGTTAACAAACCCCTGCGCTACAAAGGGGCAGTGCTGTACCAAACGGATTGGGACATCGCCGGGGTTTTGGTGCGCCTCAACAACAGCCCTATTCTCCAATTGCCGATGGTTCAACTCGATACCCAAGGACGCGGTCGGCTTTGGGGGACTTGGGTTCCCACCAAGCCGGATATGAGCGAGGGGGTTTCTTTGATTACGAAGGACTTACAGGGGACGCTGTTGGTGTACGACATGACCGGGCAACTGGTTTCGAGCGTCCGGGTGGGGGGCAACGTGGAAGTCAACGGGGTCACTCTCAAAGTCCGAGATGTCATTGGCTCTACAGGATTGCAAATTAAAGTCGATCCGGGTATCCCGATGGTGTACGGTGGGTTCGGCTTGCTGATGATTAGCGCCTTGATGAGTTACATCTCTCACTCCCAAATTTGGGCACTCAAAAAAGATGGGAAGTTTTACGTTGGGGGTCGGACGAATCGCGCGCAAGTGACGTTCGAGCGGGAAATTGTCGAGATCCTCGATATTTTGGCGCAACGGTCAACGGAGGAATCAACAACGGCGAAGGTAGAATCGTTGGCCAGTTAGACGAGGATCGACGATTCCCAGAGCGAGTCGAATCGAAAGAATTTGTAGAGTCTTGGTAGCGATCGAATGAGGAAGCTTTCTCGATCGAACATCGCTCGTGTCTAAAAAACGATGCATCTATATCTAGCGAACTCGGGAATTCCCTTATTTACTCAAAGTCTTGTCTATCAAATCGAAGGTCGAGGCTAATGCACCCATTATCTTAAGCATGAGACATCTGGTAAAAATTCAAAATTCATACCATTTCTAGTAGTCCACCACAGAAAGTATGACGGGTAATTTTGTCGGGGCGGAACGTAGTGGAGGGAAACCCCCCGCGCTCGCCCCGCATGAAGGAGGCACAGGGGCACTACCCCTACCTGTCAAAATCATTGTGGCGGAGTACTAGACTAAAATCATCAATTGCTTGTCACTCTCACCCTTAACCCTTAACCCTTTTCCGGAGCCAATGAGCGATCGAACTAAACCCAACTGGGCCGGTGTTGACCCCCTCTCCCAATTCGTCAACCTGTTGATTAATACGAAGCCGCTATACGGTCTCATGAAGCATCAGGCACGACAAGTGTTAATTAAAACGGCGGAAAAAAATGGGATTCCCTGGCGACAAACCTGCCGGGAACTGGAAGCCTCGGGGGTGAAGAAGACCTACGACGATATTGCCAATCCCCAAATCGCCTATCCCCATTACTATCGCGTCCCCTTCCACGCCTACGATGAAGGGAATCTATGCTGGAAAGCGGCATTTGAAGCGGAGTCGGCAACCCAGTCTATGGCACTGCGAGTATGGCCGAAGGAAGAACTGACTTGGGAGTTGGCACAGGAAAGGCTGCGATCGAGTTTTCACCAAGTCCTGGCGCAGCACCATACCCCCCCCGTTGCGGATATCCTCGATATCGGTTGTTCCGTAGGTATTTCCACCCTCGCTCTCCATCGCTACTACACCCGCACCCAAAATACCCCCGTCCGGACGGTGGGGTTGGATTTATCCCCCTATATGTTAGCGGTGGCAAAAAAACGGGACGAGAAAGGGGAAATAGCCCAGTGGAAACACGGCAAAGCCGAGGAAACCGATTTCCCCGATAACTCCTTCGATTTGGTGACCCTGCAATTTGTCATTCACGAATTGCCGCGCCGTGCCACCAGCGAAATTTGCCAGGAAGTTTTGCGGATTTTACGACCTGGGGGAACGATCGCGATCGTGGATAATAACCCGAAATCCTCCGTCATTCAGAATCTCCCTCCGGCGTTGTTCGTCCTGATGAAAAGTACGGAACCCTGGAGTGACGACTACTATACCTTTGATGTGGAAACAGCGATGACCCAGGTGGGTTTCGAGGTTCTCGCAACTGTTGCCAGTGACCCCCGCCACCGGACGATAATCGGTCGGAAAAAAAGCGAAAACCCGCCAGATGCATAATCCAGCGGGTTTTTAAGGTTTTCAATCCAAACAAGCCAAGAGCTTAACTTGCTAAATATTCGCCCATATCGGCTTTACGCTTGCGTAGCTTCGTTAAGGCTTCTCGCTCGATTTGCCGCACTCGTTCGCGGCTGATTTGGAGAAGGTCGCCGATTTTTGCTAAAGTCATGGACTGTCCGTCCTTGAGACCGAATCGCAGGGACAGAACCTCCCGTTGCTGGGGGGTTAAATCGGCCATGAGCATCTCTAAATCGTTCCGCAGGGAAGACTGAACGGCGAAGTCTTCTGGAGATGGACCTTCGTCCTCAAGCAAGTCGGCGAGTTCCGTATCTTGGTTGTCACCCACTCGCAAATCGAGGGAGAGGGGTTGGCGGGCCCGTTCGAGATACTCGCGGATTTGTTTGGTGCTTAAGTCCATCTCCGATGCCAGTTCGGCAACGGTGGCCGCACGACCGAGTTCTTGGGTGAGCTGACGCTGAACCTTCTTAATTTTGTTGAGCTTTTCGGTAATGTGGATGGGTAAGCGAATGGTTCGCCCTTTTTCGGCAATGGCGCGGGTGATAGCTTGACGAATCCACCAGTAGGCATAGGTGGAGAAGCGATATCCTTTCGTGGGGTCGAACTTTTCTACCCCTCGTTGCATCCCGATGGTTCCTTCTTGAATTAAATCTAAAAGGTCAACGTTCCGCTTGAGGTACTTCTTCGCTACCGAGACCACCAAACGCAGGTTCGCTTCCACCATCTTACGTTTGGCGACATCACCCTTGGCGATCGCGAACTTTAAGTCTTCTTGAGAGAGTTTCGCAGCTTTAGCCCACTCTTCTAGGGTGGGTTCGCCATCGCTTTGCTCCATCAACTCATCCTTGAGCAAATTTAAAGAGGCCAACCGCTGCACCTGTTTCCCGTACAGAATCTCCTCTTCATGAGTGAGTAGAGGAACCCGGCCAATTTCTCGCAGGTAGGTACGAACTAAATCTGTAGAGGTCTGAGCGGTCTTCATAATGCTAGTATTCTGTGTTGATAACGACGGGGTACGCGATAGAGTTCTGAACTAGCAGAGTCATCGCGGCAAGACGTGTCAAGGGTTGGGACTGCTTTGGATTTGCCAGTGTGAGAGTACAACCGCTTTCATCTCAAACTAATGTTAAGAACTGTAACATTTATGAGAAAAAAGGTCTACCCCTCAGGTTCGATCGAATTGGGATGTGAGAAATAGCAGACATCGAAGCAAAAGCTGTGCTTTCAATGCTTGTCGTTGATTTCATCTAGGTAGTTCCCACCAGCACCACTCTTCTACCCATAGGGTAACGAGTCTGCCATCATACAACTGCATCCTGGGCAACAAAATACAAAGATTTTGCCCGTCGATCCGGGAAGTCTTTCGTTATTATTCTTAATGTTCCTGAAAAAAAGGTGAAAGAGTCCCCAAGCGTAGATGAGAGTTGCCAGTGCTAGCGATTTACCCAATAACACACTTATAGCGAATTTGAAGGGTTTTGGGGGAGTCGATCGTAGTAGAAATTTCCGATCTCCACTTTTTTTTGCCTTTGACGCTGGGGGTAAACCCTTCGGTGTACTCTCTAG
Source organism: Zarconia sp. (assembly GCF_057467645.1). NCBI lineage: Bacteria > Bacillati > Cyanobacteriota > Cyanophyceae > Oscillatoriales > Zarconia > Zarconia sp. The sequence goes on along the minus strand of NZ_JBRJXU010000123.1, from coordinate 20,683 downwards.
GCCATGGAGGTCGTCTTAATGTCGCGAATGTTTTTTTCGTCTGTTACGTTTTGTGTCGCGTTTAAGCTTTTCTGGATCGATAGAGGGCGATCGCTGCCGAGTTATTGCTCCTACTCGCAATCTAGCACAACCGGCTCTAAGTTGGGAAAATTGCTAGCGACGAAAATCTGTCAGTAAAATTCTTTTTGGTAGATGGCTTCTCCTCCGCTTGGTTCCCCCTCCGCTTTGCTTCGCACGCAGTCGAGCTATCCCAGTTGCCATTCGCGGTTAAGACAACACCAGACAATTATGTCATCTTGCTGAAGTCTTCCCCCCTGCTCCTAAAGCCCCCGAAGCACAACTTCACGGGTGTTCTAATTGCTATGGCGATGGCTATACACGCTCGACGAGATGGACTTTCTCTATTCCCCGTTCCCACCCTCGAAAAACTTGTAACGAAAAGGGTGCGAACAGCCATCGATGCTCCCCTACACGAACAACGCAGGGATACCATCGAGTAACCCTGCGATTCGTTTTAATGTTTTTTCGCTAAACCTTTAAACCAAGATCGGTTTGACTGACTTAGTAGAGATCTTCTTCTTTGTTCGTTTCGATCTTACAGTCAGAAGTTGCATAGGCAACACAGGTCAAGACGTAGCCCGCTTCCATCTGATCGTCATCTAAGAAAGACTGATCGGACTGATCGACGGTACCGGAGACGATTTTACCCGCACAGGTCGAGCAAGCACCGGCGCGGCAGGAGTAGGGTAGATCGACACCTTGCTCTTCAGCAACATCGAGGATGTATTCATCATCGGGAACCTGAAGGGTTTGTTCGCCGTCGGGGGTGACAAGGGTAACGTTGTAAGTCGCCATATTTGTATATTCCTCTCAAGTGTTCTCAAATATAGAAATGTGAGGCTTTAGCCCTTAGTACAGATCTTCTTCTTTGTGCGTCTCAATGGTGCAGTCAGAAGTCGGATAAGCAACGCAGGTCAAGACATACCCAGCCTCGATTTGATCGTCATCCAAGAAGGACTGATCGGACTGATCGACGGTACCGGAGACGATTTTACCCGCACAGGTCGAGCAGGCACCGGCGCGGCAGGAGTAGGGCAGATCGAGACCTTGCTCTTCCGCTTCATCGAGGATATAGGTGTCGTCAGCCACCTCAATGGTGTTTTCGCCGTCGGGGGTTTTAAGCGTGACTTTGTAAGTCGCCATATTTGTACTCCTCTCTAATGTTCTCAATATATAAGCCTGACTTATATAAAGCTTTGGTTTGATTAACCCGTTTGCTTTGGTTTCAGGTTTATTTCCATCTTTGATATTACGGGAAAAGAAGCCTGATACAACCCCCTGAAAGGACGAATAGGCAACAAAATTTATTATAAAAATTACTAATTTAATTCTGTTTGCTTATATTTGAGGGGACGCGAACAACAAACGATCGCACAACCCTCTCAGGGGGGGATAAGGCCTTGAAAATCGAGCCTGGGTCAGGGGAACTGGGGGAGCATCGGGCAGAACCAGACCGGTGCGATCGCACCCGTGTCCTTCGCAAGATCGCCGAATACTGCGATGAAGATTCAGCCGTCAATTTTGATGGTTATTACTGTATTGAATCCGCGCTCCCGCCCACATTAACTTCTCCCGCAGGGTTTGATAGTATGAATAGTTTTCGCGCAAAATAATGAACTTTGCCTGACAGTCGGCCATGCGCACGTCAACCCGCTGTCCGGGCCAGATACTCGTGGCTAGAACCCCATCCATCCAAAGTTTCGTGTGTAAATCCGGATCTTCGAGGGGCCAAATACTCACCACCGATCGCGGCGGCAGAATAATCGGACGACTCGACAAACTCAGAGGACAAATGGGGGCAACGGAAATCGCCTCCAACCCCATGTGCATAATCGGTCCGCTGGCGGAAGCGTTGTAGCACGTCGAACCCGTAGGGGTAGACACGAGCAATCCATCCCCTTGGTAGCAATCAACCATTTCTCCATCCACCTCGACTTCCAGATTTGAGGTAATCATCCGATCGGGGGCTGCGGGTTTGACGCACATCTCGTTGAGCGCCAAGTAGCGATCGCTCGCAGGGGGTAAATCCCGACGATTGCTCTCGTAAAGTGCCGCCTGCAACATCATTCGCCGCAGGACGGCAAATCGATCGTCGACCAGGCGATCCCAAACGCCTTCCGTATCTCGAAATAGCTCGAAGGGTTCGGTGAGAAATCCTAAATGTCCCCCCACATTCACCGCTAAAATGGGAATGCCTTCCTCCGCTAGATTTCGGGCGGCCGAGAGTGCCGTACCATCTCCTCCTAAGACGATCGCCAAATCGATGGGCTGCGTTGCAGATGCCAAAAATACGGGGTAAGGATTATCGTTCGCACCGCTGGGTCCGAGCAAAACTTTGCAATCGCGGCGTTCTAACTGCTTGGCACAGGTTTGCGCCCAGCGCTGGCTGAGGGGATTGCCAGCTTTATGGGCAATAATCACTTGTTGGAGTTGCACGTCGCTCGATGGTAGTGGGTTTTGGATTTGGGTTTTAGATGTTTCCGATTTTAAGCGAAAAACGTCTAGCTAAAATCATTGTTACGGTTGAAAGAAATTTAGGGAAGACCGTGATAGATTCAACAGCAATTGGTATCGATACTAACAGTTCAATCGCTCGTTCGTTCATCCTGACACTCCCTATGGCACTTCAAACTCCTCCCCCCCCTTCCATCTCTCCCCGGCAAATGAACCTATTGCGAATTGTGGCCTCTATGGCTTGGTCTGATGGGGAACTGGCTCTCGAAGAAGTGGATGTGATGCTCGATGGCTTTGGGGGAATTTTCGCCAAAAACGAAGAACAGCGCCACGAACTGCAACGGGAACTGCGGGATTATCTGATGCAAAATATCCCCTTAGAGGAATTGGTGCCGAAGCTGCAAAGCGATGCCGAGCGCAAACTCGTCCTCAAACTGGGTTACGAGGTGATTGCTTCGAGCGCCCGCACCCCCGAGGAACCGAATATCAACGAAGAAGAAGCGATCGCCTATCAAAAACTGATCGATTTGCTCGGGTTGCCTCCAGAAGTCGTGAAAGAAATTGAATCCGCCGTCGCGGTACCCGAGTCCCATCAAGGATTAATCGATGAATTGGTGCGGGAATTAGATCGATTTGTGAAAAGTTAAAGACTTTAAAATTCAACGAAATTAAAGACTTGAGGAACGAGCCTTGAACCGCGCAACAGAACCGAGGGTGACGCAAATCTTCGTGCATCCGATTAAAGGACTGACACCGCAAAGGGTCGATCGAGTGATGCTCGAAGCCGATGTGGGGATTCGGGGCGATCGGGCGTTTGCTCTGATGTTTGAAGATACTGGGGGAGCCGATGAGGCGATCGTGCCGTGGATGCCGAAAAAACACTTTGCCGTCCAAAACGATTGGCCCGGACTCGCCGCTCTCGATTGCTGCTACGATGCCCAAACCGATCGGCTTCAAGTTTGCCACCAGGGTACCGAAGTCTTAATAGCCCAAACTGAAACCGAGCGAGATCGCATCAACGGTTTTTTCAGCGACTACCTCGCAACGCTCACTCCCACGGAAAAAGCCAGACATCCCATACCGAGTCCGGTCAAACTGGTGGGAACGCGCACGGGCCAGACTCGCTACCCCGATCGTCAGCCGGTTCACCTGTCCGTCCTCAGTCAAGCCACCCTCGACGCCATCGGCGAAGCCGTCGGTCGTACCATCGATGTCCGTCGCTTTCGCCCGAACGTTCTGATCGACGGGGTTACAGCCTGGGAAGAGTTTAACTGGGTCGGTCGGGAAATGACGATCGGAGCGGCAAAAATTGAGGTGTCCGCCCCCATCGGTCGCTGTGTGAATATAGAAGTCCATCCAGACTCCGGCGTGCGAGATATGCCCTTATTTTCCGGGTTGGGGAAACATTTCGGTCATGCCAAAACCGCCGTGGGGGCGAAAGTTTTGACCGCAGGTTCCCTGGGGGTGGGTGACGGCTTGCAGTTACTCCCCCACTCGACGGACGAACTGTAAGAGAAGATCGGTTTTAGTGAAGTTGCCTCGCTCAAATGTTCCTTCTCGGAGACATTCGAACTCGCAGGAAATTCTAGAGCCAGCGGAAAACACCGGAGTGAATCTGCGCTCGGGTCAGGAAGCTACTCCATTCCCCGTTCCCCATTGCCCACCCGAAGCAGATACAACAATCCAAAACTGATGTTGAGATAAATCAGTGAAGGTCGGTGCGCGCGAAGCAGAAATCGAAATCGTGAGACTGAGGAATCCCAGTGCGTTTACGCCGGGGTAGATGTCAAGGTTCCAGACTTTTCTGTAAACTAAGGGTTGGCGTTCAGCATCTCCTCCTCCATTACTCACGATTATGGTATCGACTCCCTCATTACAAGTACCCGCCTCAGCGCCCGCAACGGCCGAGCAATATCTAACCGACCCAAATTCCGCCATCGAATCGCTCTCCCCCAACCAGCAACTGTTACCGCTGAGTGCTCGCATTAACGACCTCGAGCATTTGGAAATCGGGGGCTGCGATGTGGTGACTTTGGTAGAACAATTTGGTTCGCCGTTGTACGTTTTAGATGAAGAAACCCTGCGAACGTCGTGCCGCCAGTATCGAGAAGCGTTCGATCGCTACTACTCTGGAGAGGCCCTGGTTATCTACGCATCCAAAGCCTGGAATTGTTTGGCCGTTTGCGCGATCGTTGCCAGTGAAGGATGGGGAATCGATGTGGTCAGCGGTGGCGAGCTGTATACAGCCTTGCAAGCGGGGATGGATGCGGCAACGATCTATTTTCACGGTAATAATAAGTCGCGAGCCGAACTGCAACAGGCGATCGATATTGGTTGTACGATCGTCGTCGATAATTGGCTCGAACTCGAAACCCTCGCCGAACTGACGCGCGCAAACGAGGAACCCACCCGCGTAATGCTCCGATTCACCCCGGGAATTGAATGTCATACCCACGAATACATTCAAACCGGTCACATCGATAGTAAATTTGGGTTCGATCCCGATTCGATCGAGCGCGTCTTCGACTTCCTGAGCGGGCAACCTTCCCTGTCATGCATTGGTTTGCACGCTCACATCGGGTCGCAAATTTTCGAGCTGCAACCCCATCGAGATTTACCCGGGGTGATGGTGGAGTGGATGCAACTCGCCAAGCGCTACAACCTGCCCGTTCGAGAGCTAAACGTGGGCGGTGGTTTGGGCATTCGCTACACCGAGGCTGACGATCCCCCCAGTATTGAGGAATGGGTGCGAACGGTATGCGAATCCGTAACGGCTGCTTGCGAAGCGGCTCAAATGCCCCTCCCGCGTTTGGTGTGCGAACCGGGACGCTCTGCCATTGGTTCTGCGTGCGTGACCGCCTATACCGTGGGTTCGAGCAAAACCATTCCTGGAATGCGGACGTACGTGACCGTCGATGGCGGTATGTCCGACAATCCCCGTCCGATTACCTATCAATCCGAGTACCGCGCGGCGGTCGCCAATCGCATGAGCGCGCCGCTAACGGAAACCGTCACCGTAGCTGGCAAACATTGCGAATCCGGAGACGTGGTGATTCAAAACGCCCAATTGCCCCCCACCCAACCGGGAGATACTTTAGTCGTAATGGGAACGGGAGCCTACAATTACAGTATGTCGTCGAACTACAATCGGCTGCCCCGTCCGGCAGCGGTCGTGGTGAAAGATGGGGAAGCCAACCTAATCCTCCAACGCGAAACCTATCAAGATCTGATTCGTCAAGACTGTTTACCCGATCGACTCAGGAGCGATCGTTCGTAAACTCGGGGTGTGCCGAGCGAGTTGGAAAGTTCTGACTCAAAGGCCCTGGGATCGCGAGATTGTCACTGAGAATTTCTCTACCGTCCGAGGATTTGAGTTGAGAAACTCGATGGTTTGTGGCATTGTTTAAACTCCACAAGCCTTGGGGGCGATCGCACCGAAACGTTCGCACGAAAATACGATCGCGATCGCGCCGCGTCCAAACAAACCGTACGGAGCAAAAATCCAGATTCTCATGGGAGTTCTGCCACAGCAATGGTTCACAGACCCAAGCTGGATTCAGGCCAGATTGCTTCAAGTCGTGCAAAATCTAGGATTGGCCATCGAGCTGGCACTGGTGCTCGCACTGACCTATATGGTGCTAGTGGTCATTGGCGAACGTCGGACGCTGTGGATGGTGCAAGGTTTTATTATCTTGATGGTTGCCGTCACCGTCGCTCAAAATCTCGGATTGAAGGTTTTGGGTTTTGTCCTCGATAAAATTACCATCGGCTGCGCCATCGCCATGGCAATCAACTTGCAATCTGAGGTGCGACGCTTTTTAGAACAATTGGGTCGGGGTGAAATTTCCACTCTGTTTCAATCTTCTCGCCCCCAACCGTCGAGTTCTAATAGCATTACCGATGAAATTGTCGAAGCCATCAAACAATTATCTCAGAATCGGATTGGCGCGCTGTTGATTCTCGAAACCAACGAACCCATTGACGAACGAGATTTTTCAGTTCCCGGTGTTAGACTCAATGCAGAGATCTCGAAGGAACTGTTGCAGACAATTTTTCAAACCAGTACCCTACTGCACGACGGAGCTGTTTGGGTTCGTGCGTCGCGCATCCTCTCGGCTGGGGTCATTTTGCCTCTTTCGGAACGCATGGCGTCTCGGCAACTGGGAACGCGCCACCGAGCGGCCATGGGAATCACCGAACGTGTGGAAAATTGCATCTGCGTTGTGGTGTCAGAAGAAACGGGTTCGATTTCCCTCGCCGAACGGGGAACCCTCAACCGACCCCTGACTAGCAGTAAACTCAAGGAACTATTGGAAGCGCGACTCTCCAATTCCGCAGATCGCGAGGTCGTCGCTCCAAATTTACGCAGTTTGGGTCGGCGAATCGGTTCCCAAGGTGGTGCGGCGATCGCTCGCTTGCTTCGTTTGACTTCATCGGCTTCTAGTAACAAAAAATGACTGTAAATTCTACCTTATTGCAAGAGCTACCCGCAGATTTGGATCGCGAACGACTCCCCCGTCACGTCGCGGTGATTATGGATGGGAACGGTCGCTGGGCTAAATGCCGGGGATTACCCCGCATCATGGGACACCAGCGAGGTGTGGACGCGCTGAAAAATTTGTTGCGTTGCTGTGATGACTGGGGGGTTAAAGCGCTCACGGCCTATGCATTTTCTACGGAAAACTGGGGTAGACCTCTAGAAGAAGTCGATTTTTTGATGACTTTATTCGAGCGAGTGTTGCGCCAGCAGTTGCAGGAGATGATGGAGGAGAAAGTCCGCATCCAGTTTGTGGGGAATTTGGAGAAGCTGCCACCCTCGCTACAAGCCGAAATCGCTCGTGCTACGGACATGACCCGCCATAATCCCGGTATTCAGTTTACCGTAGCGACAAATTACGGCGGACGGCAGGAAATTTTAGCCGCCTGTCGTTCCATTGCCACTCAAGTCCAAGAAGGGAAACTTCAGCCAGAGCAAATCGATGGAGAGTTGTTCGAGCGCCATTTGTATACCTCGAGCGTTGGCGATCCGGATTTGCTCGTTCGCACCAGTGGCGAAATGCGCATTAGTAATTTCTTGCTCTGGCAGATGGCCTACGCGGAATTGTACGTGACGGATACCCTGTGGCCGGAGTTCGATCGCGCCGCATTTCATCGGGCGTTATTGGCGTATCAGAAACGCGATCGCCGGTTTGGGAAAGTTCGCTAGTATAGCAGTCGCCATATCGGTTCGGTCACAATTGACTGTGGGCGAGCGGGGCAGGGGGGGACACCTCGACCGAATGACACAATTGTCCGGTGTTGTCCGCACCCGCCCTGGCGGTTGCGATACTCCACCAATTCAAAATCGATCGCAATTGAGTCGAACGGTAAAGGTACTGCCGCAACCGAGTTCGCTTTGCACCTGAATGCGACCGTTGTGGGTGCGAAGGATTTCGAGAGCGATCGCCAGTCCCAAACCCGATCCCCCGGTGCGCCGAGAGCGATCGCTGCCCACTCGGTAAAATCGATCGAAAATACGCGGTTGGTGTTCTGGGGCGATGCCAATACCGGTATCTCGAATTTGAATGACGGCGTGGGGGGGAATGCGATCGAGGCAGAGGGTGACTCGACCCCCTTTCGGGGTGTAGCGGATGGCATTGCTGGCAATGTTGTAGATGGCGCGGTAGAGTTGCGCTTCGTTTCCCATCACCGATAGGAGTTCGGTGGCACAAATCTCTTTGACCAATTTCACCCCATTGGTAACCGCCAGAACCGCCAGTTCTTCTTCCACGTCGTCGATGAGGTCTTGGAGACAGCAGGGTTGGCTATCGTGGGGGACGGCCCGTTGTTTCATCCGCGAGAGAAACAGTAAATCTTTCACCAGGTGGGAAAGACGGCGATTCTGACGATCGACAGCGTGCAGGGTATGGAGTGTTTGGGTAACGGTGGGGTTTTCGATTCTCAGCGTGGATTCGATCGATGCTTGCAAAGCTGCGAAGGGGGTTTGCAACTCGTGGGCGGCATCTTCGGTGAACTGTTGAATTTGCCGATAGGACTGGTACACTGGCTGCATCGCCAAACTTGCCAACCCCCAACCGATAAACCCCACCAACAGCAGCGCCAGGAGCAATCCCAGCATCAACACCCACCGGGCTGCCGAGAGATAGCTATCGAGATCGTGGAGCTTGCGTCCCACCTGGAGGTATCCCCAATCCGCGCCGGTTTGGGTGTGGATAATGGTGGTGAATTGATGGTAGCGATCGCCTTCCGTGTCAGTGAGAGTGTGCCATGCTTCAGCTTGCGGGGTCGAATCCTGGGGGACGATACCCGCCACTGCCACCACATCCCCGGAGAAATTCAGCAAACGCAGGTAATAGTTGCCTTGCGCAATGGGACTAACTAGATGGTGAGATCGTGCGGCCCGCAGGGTCGAACACTCTTCATCTTGAGTACAGAAATCGGGGAAAAAACGCTGAATCTCCGGTTCCGTGCGTCCGGGAGAAACGAGAAAGGATTCCAGGCTGTCGTGGAGGGTGGCGGCTAGGGATTCAATTTCGCGATCGACCGCCCGTTCGTAGAGATAGGCGAGCGCTGCGTACACCCCGAAACCAAAGGCACTAAGAACGATGCCGATAACTCCGGCGTACCAGAGGGCTAATCGGATGCGAGTGCGACTGAAAAGCTTATTTCGATGCATCGGCGCGATTGAAGCGATACCCGAGTCCGTATACGGTTTCGATCGGACAAATACAATTATGGGCAGCAAATTTGCGACGCAACAACCGCAGCTGGGCAGCCACCACGTTACTCCCCGGTTCGGCGGCAATCTGCCAAATTTGGGTCATGGCTAAATCGCGAGTAATAATTCGATCGGGATGGCGCATGAAATACTCGAGTAGTTGAAATTCTTTGTTGGTGAGGGAAATTTTCACTGCGTCACCGCACGAAAGGGTGCGGGAGTCGTAGTCGAGGGTGAGATTGCCAATTTGCAGGGATTGGGGTTGGATTTGGGGCGCGCGTCGTTGCAGGGCCCGCAACCGCGCTAACAATTCTGCCATGCCAAAGGGTTTGGTGAGATAATCATCGGCCCCCGCATCCAACCCCACCACTTTATCTTCGAGGCGATCTTTTGCCGTCAGGATGAGAATGGGTAGGGAATTGCCCGCTTGCCGAAGCTGGCGGCACAACTCGATTCCCGACAATCCCGGAACCAGCCAATCGAAAATGGCAACGGTGTACTCAATATTTTCGTATGTTAAATAGTTCCAGGCTTCGTAACCCTCTTGCACCCAGTCTACAATGTAGGCTTCGCGGGAGAGGGTTTGTGCGATCGCCGCTCCTAAATCGGGTTCGTCTTCAACCAGTAGTACGCGCATAATTTATCGATCGAAACTAAAACGACCGTTCGCTTTCTCTCCATCAACATCCGTCTGAATTACCACTTTATATTCACCTTCCGCATCAGCGTCTAAGTCTGCTACGTAATGTTCTCCAGCGGTATAGTATTCCATGTCGATCGTTTTCTGTTCGCCCGTTGGAAGCTGCACTTGAGCAGTTACTTTTGCATCGGCAATCGGTTCGTTAGTTTCGGAATTTTTGAGGAATAAATCGATGTGCGTTCCCTCGTTTTCCGGTACGGCTAAGAATTCTAAATTGTATTTTCCCGATTCGATCGCCTGGGCTTTGACATCGGAGTTTTCTCCGTGGTTGTGACCGTCATCGTGGCTGTGACCGTCATCGGAAGAATGTTCGGTATTTGTAGTGGAATCGGTAGTCTGGGCGGTATTGCTACATCCGGTAACAACGATTAAACCTAAGCTGGCAAGAACGATCGCATTTAATTTTAGGAAATTCATGATTACTCCTTTAATTGGTTTGATTTTTGTCGGGGTTTGGATGTGCGAAACAGGCAGAAACGTTGCTCTCGATCGAAATTTAAAATCTATCGCCCGATCGCATTACTCGCTATCCCCAGATTCTGGAACGTCTACCCAAAATTCCGATACCACGATATTGCCGTTGCGATTAAATTCACCCCAAAGTTTGTACCGACCCGGTTGGGGAAACATGGTGTGAAAACTGACTTCGCCCAGTGTTTTGCCATCCATGGGATGGGCGTGAATGTAATCCTCGGTGGTGATGTCATCAGTTTGACGCAGAATCACTAAATGTCCCAATGCCCCTAAATAAGGTTCGAGGTCGTCTGCGGCTTGCTGAGTTGTTGTATCTTCGAGGGCGTACTGGAGAACGATATCGCCGTTTGCTTTGAGTTCGTCGGGGTCGAAATTGAGTTGAACTTGGGTGGTGTCGTAGACTTTGGTGCGATCGAAATTCTCTACGGCCGGTTCGTTTAATCCCCCTGGAATAGAGAGTTTCATCAGAGAAACTTGCCCGGATTTATCCTGGGGTTTGTAGTCGGCAAAAAGCGTATAGTTTCCAGCTTTTGGCAAACTCGCATTCAGTTCAAAGCGTCCGTTGCCCTTATATTCCGGATGCAGGTGGCGGTACACCTGGAAATTATCGCTAACGACAATCAGATGTAGGAGTTTTTCGTGGCTTATCTCGAAATCGGAGATAGGTTCTCCCGAGGCATCGGAAATTTCGATCGCTAAATCGAAGGGTTCCTCTGGCGCAAGTTCTGGGGGAACGACTAATTCCGCTTGGGTAGATATGCCGCCATGGTTATCGCCATGGCTGTGAGAATCGTGGTGGGAATCATCGCCATGAGAATCGTCACCGTGAGAAGTATGGTGCGATGAATGATCGGATGAATGGTTGTGAGGGGCGCCGTTGCGGCAACCTACCATCAAACTCAATCCCAAACCTGCAAGAATCAGAGAACTCGCTGTGAATACTTTCATCGAATACTTCCTTTAATGAGAGATAGATGGAATTTGACCGTCTGGCACTTTCCCATTGGCAAATTGCGATCGGGATTTGGGAACCAGATAGCGACCGAATTGGGCGTACAATGCCGGTAGCACCAGCAGCGTAAGCATCGTAGAACTGAACAGTCCCCCCAATACGACGATGGCGAGGGGTTGGAGGATTTCTTTGCCAGCCCCAGATCCCAACACCAGGGGCAACATTCCCAAAGCCGAAGTAAAAGCCGTCATCAAAATGGCCACCAGCCGTTCGCTAGAACCCTCCAATAACGCCCGTTCTAGGGGCATTCCTCGGGCGAATTTATGGTTGTAGTTATCCACCAACAACAAGCCGTTGCGGGTGGCAACTCCAAAGAGGGTGATAAAGCCCACCGTGGACGCAACCGAGAGGATGCCGCCCCCCAATGCCACGGAGAAGATGCCCCCAGTGAGGGCGAGGGGAAGGTTGAGCATAATGGCAACGGTGGCGGCGATCGAATTGACGGCAAAGTACATCAATACACCGATAACCAAGAGGGCGAGGGTTCCGAATACCACTAAGTTGCGGCTGGCGCGCTGTTCGGACTCGAACTGACCGCCGTATTGGATGAAGTAGCCTTCTCGAACCTGCACTTGTTCGTCAATGGCCGATCTCACGTCCTCTACAACGCTGCCCAAATCCCGCCCCGAGACGTTCGCCGAGACGATAATCAGGCGAGAGACGTTTTCCCGGTTAATGGTGTTTGGCCCGGTTCCGTAACCGATACTTGCCACCTGGGCGAGGGGGATTTTGCTTCCCGTGGGGGTATCGACTAATAGGTTACCGATGGTTTCCGGGTTGCTGCGATCGTCCGGTTGCAACCACACCAGTAAGTCGAACAGTTGCTGTCCTTCTAACACCTGAGACACCACCCGCCCGTTAAACGCGGTTTCGACAATCTCGGAGAGTTGCCCCACACTCAATCCGTATCGGGCGGCAGCGGCGCGATCGAACTGAATTTGCACCTGTTCGATGGGGACTTGGGGTTCGAGTTGCAAGTCTACCAATCCGGGAATATCTTCCATGGCATCTCGGACTTGGGTACCGATTTCCCGTAACTGGGACAAATCCGCCCCGACGATTTTGACGGCGATCGCACTTCTGACCCCCGACAGCACTTCATCCATTCGGTGGGAGATGAAACCGCCGATACTGGGGGCAACGCCCGGTAGCTTGGCAAACTCCTCCCGCAAGACTTCGATCGCCTCCTCCCGATTTTTCATCCCCGCCTCGCTAATTTGCACGTCCAAATGCCCCAGCGTTACCCCCCCAGCATCGGCATCTCCAGCCGCCCGACCCGATCGCAATTGAATCGAATCGAATCGAGGATCGTCCTTGAGGGCTTCTTGGATGGCAAATCCTGCCCGGTTGGTGGTTTCGAGGGAAACGCCGGGATAGAGGAGGTAGGCATTCACCAACGCCCGTTCCTGAAATTCCGGCAAGAATACCCGCCCCAAGGTGGGGAGTATCAGCAAAGAGGCGATAAAGGCAGCGATGGCAGGGAGGAGAACCAGTTTGGGCGATCGCAGGGAAAACCGCAGCAGGGGACGGTACAATCGCCGGGACTGCCGCGCCACCCAGGTATCGTCGTCGGGCAGGGTTTGGTTGGCCAGCAGGAAGGCGCAGAGGGCGGGAGAGAGGGTGAGAGCGACGAAAGTCGAGGCGAAAATCGAGAGGAGATAGGCAATTCCCATGGGTGCAAAGATGCGTCCTTCCACCCCGGTGAGGGTAAAAATGGGGGCGAACACCACCGCGATGATGACGGTAGAAAAGAGGACGCTAACGCGAACTTCCACGGAGGTGTTGTAGACCACCTGAAGGGGAGAAATGGGGTTACCCGCCTGCTGGTTTTTCCGCAAACCCCGATAGCAGTTTTCCATATCCACGATCGAATCATCCACCACCGATCCGATGGCCACCGCCAAACCGCCGAGGGTCATGGTGTTGATACCCTGACCGAACAGATTCAACAACATCAACCCCACCAGCAGCGATAGGGGAATCGCACTCAGGGTAATCGCCGCCGTTCGCCAGTTCATCAAAAAGAGGAACAGGATAATCGAGACGATGATAATTCCGTCCCGGAGGGCATTGCGGACGTTGGCGATCGAAGCATCGATAAAATCCGATTGGCGAAACGTCACCGTCACCGCCACATCCGAGGGCAAACCCGCCCGAATCTCTTCCATCGCCGCTTCGACTGCCTGCGTCACCCTGGGGGTATCGGCTAGGGATTGCTTGTTCACCTGCACCACCACTGCCCGTTGCCCGTCTACGCTGCCGTCACCCCGCTTAATCGCCGCCCCGATTTTCACCTCGGCGACATCTCGCAGCAGAACCGGAACCCCATCCCGCGTCGCCACCACCGACTGTTCGAGTTCCGGCAGAGCTTGAATGCGGCCCAAACCGCGAATGAGATATTCGCGATCGGGGGTAATGAGAAACCCTCCAGCGGCATTAGAGTTTGCCCCTTCTGCGGCTTCTGTTACTTCCGCTAGGGTGACATCAAAGGCTTTCAACTTTGTCGGGTCTACCAAAATTTGGTACTGGCGAGTATCCCCCCCGTAGGAAATCACCTGAGTCACGCCGGGAACCGCCAGCAGTTGGTTGGTGACATCCAAATCCACCAAACGCCGCACGTCCATTAACGTGGTTTCGCCCCCCTCCTCCAGCGTCAAGGCGTACGAAATCACCGTCCCGATGGGAGAAGATAGGGGGGTGATTTGCGGCGTTTCCACCCCTTCAGGCAGGGTGACGGCCACTTGTTGCAACCGTTCGGTTATCAGTTGGCGGGCGCGATAGACATCGGTATCCCAGCTAAAGGTAATCCGCACCACGGAAATTCCCACCGCCGAGGACGATCGCACCACTTCTACCCCCGGCGTACCGTTCACCGCACTTTCGATCGGAAAGGTGACCAGGGACTCCACTTCCTCCGGGGCGAGTCCGGGGGCTTCGGTTTGAATATCCACTTGAGGCGGGGCGAAATTGGGGAATACGTCCAGAGGCATTTGCGACACCGTGAGAACGCCCCAAACCGTCACCACGATCGCCCCGAGAACCACCAGCCAGCGCTGGGCAATTGACCATTTGAGGATGGAGTTCAGCATTTCACGCCACGTACAACGAAATTATCCAAAATTTGACAAAGCGGGGTCAAAGGAGAAGGGGAAAGGGAAAAGGGGGAATTTCTCAGCTCGATCGGCATATGGCTTGGCTTCAAGTTGTACTGAAGCGTATTGAAGTCATCGAAAAAGTGATGGCGTGACTGTGCGCACTTTCCTATCCCGATTTGTTACTCATGACTTCTCTTGGTCGATCGTTCAAAGCGATCGACGCTTCCCGAATCACCGGTTGCTGAGTGCGCCGTCCCAACCAAAACGCACCGGCTGCGGCAACTCCGGCAACGGGCAGCATTCCCCACCAGGGAAACGAAACCGGATTTTGGGTCGCTTCTTCATGTTCCTCATCATGGGAGTCGCCGCCACCCCGCAGAGATTGCGCCCAAAGCAGCATCCCCCCCTGAGTGACGATCCGATCGCCCTCGAACAGACCGCTTTTCACTTCCACCGACTCGCCAAATCGCTGCCCCAAAACAACATCTACCGGCTCGAAACTGCTGCCGTTCTCGACATAGACCAGTTCTCGACCGTTGGCATTCACCAGGGCGCGGGTGGGAATCGCTAAAACCGGGGCTGACGTGCGATCGGTGGCAATTTCCAACTCGGCAAACATTCCCGGCTTCAGTTCCCCGGCGAGGTTATCCAACTCCACCCGCACCGGAATCACCCGCTGTCCGTCTCGTACCACCGGGTCGATGCGATCGATGCGCCCGCGAAACAGGCGATTTTCCAACCCCGCCACCCGGACGATCGCCCCCTGACCGATTTCGACCCGTTCGAGGTCTTTTTCGTAGATATTCCCACTTGCCCAAACCTGACGGTTATCGACAATACTCAGCAGCGGTTCTCCCGCATCCTGGGCCGACTCCCCGGAGGTGACGAATAACTCGCTCACCGTCCCGGCAATCGGGGCGGCAATGGTGACCGTTCCATCGGGATTGGGTTCGGCCCCCAACTGCTGCAAGCGGGCGAGATAGGTCTCGTCGCTCAAATCGATACGGGCGTTGGCAACTTGCACCTCTGCCTCGGCCCGTTGGATGTCGGCTTCTGCGGCGAGAACATCCCGTCGCTGTTGCGCCCGCGTCAGTGCGGCTTCAGCTTCGGCGAGTAAATCTTCCGATTCCCGCAAATCCCGAAACGGCAAGTCCACTTCAGCCTGTCGAACGCCCGATTCGGCATCGAGAACGCTGCGACGGCTGCGGGCGGAGGCCAGTTGGGCGCGGGCATCGGCTAGTCGGGCTTGGGATTCGAGCATTTGCCGTCGGGGAATTGCCCCATCTGCCACCAAATCCCGATCGCGATCGTATTGTTCCTGGGCAACGGCGACTTCGGTTTCGGCTTGGGCAATTTCCGCTGCGGCGATTTCGAGTTGGCGCTTGTAGCTTTCTCGGGCCACTGCCAGAACCCCGCCGCCATCGACTAATTCTCGATCGCGATCGTACCGGGCTTTTGCCACGTCTAACTGGGTTTGGGCTTGGGCAATTTCCGCTTCGGCAATTTCGAGTTGGCGATCGTAGTTTTCTCGGGCCAGTTGCAAATCGGCATCGGCGGCGAGGGCATCAGCATCCGCTTCAGCGCGCCGTTCTTGGGAATCCACCCAAAGCGCCGCCAGTTCGGGACTCGACAGGATAGCAACGGCTTGTCCCTGGGTTACTTCATCTCCAAGGTCTACCAATAGTTCGATCGCCGTTCCGGGGAGGGGGGAGGTGACTTCGACGCGATGGCTGGGGAGGGCTTCGATTTCCCCGGTGACTTGAATGCCAACGTCCATCAATTCCGGGGCAATCGGTTCGATAATGATGCCCATCCGTTGGGCGGTATCACCATCTACCGACACGCTTTGGGCCGAACCGGCCGCTTCGGTTTCAAACTCGTTCCCGTGTCCGGCATGAGCGAAAACGGCGACGGGGGTTGTCAAAGACAGACAGAGTACGAGTAGGGCTGGAGTCCAAGGAGATGGGAAGGCGTTGGATGTCATGGGGGTAGACGGATGTCAGTATTTCTACGGAAACAAAAGGGAACGTGCGATCGTCCAAACCGTTTGGCGATTTCACGCTCGAATCCTAATGCAGTCGTCTTGAAGGGCTAGGAACTTGAGTCTTTGTACTGAGTCTGACAGGTCAAAATAAAATGAGGATGAAATTTTGCCGTCATCGAGAGTCGTCAGAGTCTCCCGGACTCATTACGCAGGAGCGAGAGATGCCGAATCCGGATTGCTACCCGCAGATCTAGCAGTGGACATATCGGCTAAGACACGAGTAACGGTGGGCAGGGGAAGGCGGGGGAGGAAGGACTACGGGGAATTACACAATTGTGCGGTGTGATTCGAGTGCTGCTACGCAAAATTCAAAACTCTTACTGTATATAGCTTGTAGCGGTTGAAAACTAGGTTGTTATTTCTGCCGCGCTGCACTCGGCACCCAGCGCGGTTGTTATGAAATCAGGCTTTGATATCCAGATTGTGGCGATTACTGAATTTTCAATTCGCCATTCAAGATGTTTAAGTTGTATTTTTAAGCGGATTTTTGCGGGTTTTCATCTTCTGAAGTTCGATCGCCTCAGAATCAGAACGCTCTGTGGAGTGGTGAGATCGGCTGAATCTGAGATCGATTTTGGGCGAATTGCACTGCGCTTTATCTAAGCTTTAAACAAAACTATTTAACTTTATTTAAGCTTTAAGAAAATTATCCGGATTTATACTGATGGGCTGAGATTCAGGAATTAACCTAATGTTGATGAAATTTCGGGGTTTCTTTATCAATCCTTGATGAAAGTCTCCGAGATTTCCACTATATTGATTCTCATAGCAAAAAAAGATCGGTGTTTATACGGAAGCCGGTTTTACCAAAAAACCCGCAAAACTACGTAAGTATATCGATCGAGGCTTGAGAAAGCAATCAGATGGTTGCAACAAAGCCAAAAAGATAGGGCAAATTCGCAAGCATATCCTTTGAAACAGGAATAGAACACAATGATAACTCAGCAATCAGTCATCGTCATCGCACCCGATCGCCTCGCCTCCGAACTCGCCGGAGAAATGGTGGTTCTCGATCTCAAATCCGGCGCCTACTACGGATTAAACGAAGTGGGAACCGATATCTGGAAAGCCATCGAACAACCCAAATCCGTCAGCGACATCATCGAGATTATCGTTGCCAAGTACGATGTCGAACGCGAGCAGTGCGAACTCGATACGATCGCCCTCCTGCAAGAACTCGAAGCGACCGGACTCGTTGAGGTCAAAGATGCAGCAGTGGCTTAAGTTCGTCCGGTTGGGGCGGCGAGAGCGTCAGCTGTTAGTGCGAACCTTCGCCTTACTCGGCGGCGTGCGACTGGGACTGTGGTTGTTGCCCTTTCTCACCTTGCAAGGTCTACTCGATCGCATTTCCAGGCCGTCCCCATCCTTTGTGAAAACCAACCCGCGAGACTTAGACAAAATTGTCTGGGCGGTCAACCAAAGCAGCCGCTACACTCCCGGTGGCGCGAAGTGTTTGGCCCGCGCCCTCACCACCCAGGTCATCATGCGCCGCCACGGCTACTCTCCCCAACTCAAAATCGGAGTTGCTAAAGGAGAACGAGGTCAGCTCGAAGCCCATGCCTGGATCGAAAACCAAGGACGAGTCGTGGTGGGCGCGCTCCAAGACCTTTCTCGCTTCACCCCGATGCCCTCTCTAAAAGGAGACCAACGATGAGTGCAATTACAGGTGTATACTACCGAGACGGACGACCGGTCGATCGCGATGATATCGATCGCACCCTTGAAGTTCTCACCCATCGCGGGTCCGATTCCAGTCGAGTTTGGCATGCCGGTAGCCTCGGTTTCGGTCACCGGATGCGGTGGACGACCCCAGAATCCTTGTACGAAACTTTACCTCGGGTCGATCGCACTGGTAACTTTGCCATCACCGCCGACGTCCGCATCGACAACCGAGACCAACTCCTGGGGGCCTTAGACATTACCCTCGAGTTAACCGAAACCATTACCGATAGCGAGTTAGTGTTAGCCGCCTATCAAAAATGGGGGGCGCGGTGTCCGGCATATATCATCGGTGACTTCGCCTTTGCCATCTGGGACGAGCGGGAACAGACCCTCTTTTGTGCCCGCGACTGTTTTGGGGTGACGCCCTTTTACTATCACCTGAGCGATCGCACCTTTGCCTTTGCCAGCGAAATCAAAGCCCTGCTGTGCCTGGAAGAAGTGCCCCGCGATATCAATCCCGAGCGGGTTGGCGACTATCTGATTTCCCTGTTCGAGAATACGTCCATTACCTTCTACCAAGCGATTCACCGCTTGCCGCCCGCCCATTGGATGAAAGTCTCCCCCGATGGCGTGCAGATAGAAGCGTACTGGAATCTCGATCCCACCCGCGAGTTGCATCTCGATTCCGAGGAAGAATACGCCGAAGGGTTTCGCGAAATCTTTACCAAAGCCGTGGGCTGTCGGCTGCGCAGTGCTTACCCCGTCGGTTCGATGCTCAGCGGCGGACTCGACTCTTCTTCCATTGCCTGCATGGCGCGAGAGATCCTCGCCCGCAACAACGGCCAACCGTTGCCCACCTTCTCAGCAATTTTCGAGGATGTTCCCGAATGCGACGAACGACCTTATATCAATGCCGTTCTCGAGGGAGGGGGTATGGAACCCCATTATCTGTACGGCGATCGTCTCAGTCCCCTCGTCGAGAGCGAACGGCAACTCTACCATCAAGACGAACCACTCTTCGCCTTCAACCTCAATCTCAATTGGGGTCTGTACGGCATCGCCCAACAACAGGGGGTGCGCACCATCCTCGACGGTTTTGATGGCGACAGCACCGTTTCCCATGGCGTCGGCTACCTGAGCCAACTCGCCAGAGACGGACACTGGCTGACTCTGATGGGGGAAGTTCGAGGCTATACCCAAAACTTCGATCGCTCCTTTTGGGAATGGATGAGTCCCTATCTGTGGAACTACGCCCCCCCCTTCAAACTCACCCAGCGCGGATGGAAATCTTTGCAGCGGCGAATGGGGATGCAGCCCCAAGCAACCGGTTCGCAACCCTCCTGGCACGCAGCCGTCAACGAAAACTTCCTACAGCAAGTGGACTTGGGTCAGCGCCGTAAAGCCCTGGGTCGAGCCTTGCGACAATCCCAAGAAAGCCAAAGAGCCGAACATTACTACAGTTTAGTGCGAGGCGTGATGCCTTACACCTTGGAAGTGATGGATAAAGCGGCTGCCGCCTTCGGTATCGACTTGCGCTTTCCCTTCTGGGATCGACGATTGGTCGAGTATTGCCTGTCCCTACCGCCCGAGCAAAAAATTCACCGAGGCTGGACGCGGATGGTAATGCGTCGGGGATTGACGGGGATTTTACCCAAAGCGGTGCAGTGGCGGGGTGGCAAGTCTAATCTCGGACCGAATTTCGCTCGAGGACTGCGCCAGTTCGAGAAAACAAAAATCGAATCTTTACTCTTCCATCGTTCAGAGCGCATCGCACCGTACACCAACATCGATGCTCTGCGCCAAGCTTACCACTGTTGGGTTGCCGGGAAAGACCGAGGAGAGGATGCCATGGTTCTGTGGCGGGCGCTCAACTTAGATCTGTGGCTGGAACATCGCTATCGCCAAGCGTCTGCTTCCCCCAACAGAATCGCCGTTTCATCTCGCTAAGGGAAAACCCATCACCCCATTTCCCGTTGGACTTGCAACCGATTCAATATCTCACAACTCGATATTTCAGATGGTTGTCCTTTTGGATGCAACCCGCATCCAATCGCACAGCTATCTGGCGGCCGACTCCATTCTTGGAGCGATCGTTCGAGAGCTGTAACTGCAAACCTCACAAGCATCAAGGAAAAAACCATGAAAACACGCAAAAACAACTACGCCGCTCCCACCCTCACCGTCTACGGCAACGTGGAAAACCTCACCCAGCAGGGGGGTGCTAGCTCCACAGACGTTCCCCTCGGTACTCCTGTAGGCCCCGATGGCATCTCCTCCGTTGCCAGCTAGTTCGTCACCACTTCATTCATCAATCCATCTACCGAACAAGGAAAAAACCATGAACGCACGCAAAAACAACTACGCCGCTCCCACCCTCACCGTCTACGGCAACGTGGAAAACCTCACCCAGCAGGGGGGTGCTAGCTCCACAGACGTTCCCCTCGGTACTCCTGTAGGCCCCGAT